>DDBM01000149.1 GCA_002333125.1 Moraxellaceae bacterium UBA2032
TCTTCACATAAATTTGCAGAGTTGTTGCGTAAGTTTTCTCAAGAATATGATCGAGTAATTATTGATTCGCCACCCACTTTGTTAGTGAGTGATGCTTTAGTGATGTCTAAAGCGGTTGATGCGGTGGTTTATGTGATTCGTTCTGATATTACTACCCATCAAACAGTACGCACGGGCATTAATCGTTTACTTGCTGTTAAAGCACCCATTATTGGCGTGATATTAAACAAAGTGAATATGAAAAAAGCAGCACAGTATTATGGCGCATATTCCAGCTACTATGCTTATGGTGGCTATGTTTATGGTCATGATGCCAAGAAAAAAGCAGGCTAATATTTTTATATAGCTGTAAAGAAGCTCCGTTTAGGGGCTTTTTTATTTTATTGTTTATGATTTTAGAGCTAAATTATTTGTGATGGTCAATAAAAAAGAGAGCCGAAGCTCTCTTTTCTTTACTGCATCAGAATTACTGAGCAGCTGGAGCAGGAGCAGCTTCTGGNNCTTCTGGAGCTGGAGCAGCAGCTTCAGCAGCAGGAGCTTCAACAGGAGCTTCTTCTTTTTTTGCACAGCCAGCAAAAGCCAAAGCAGCAATGATAGCAGCAGATATAGCGATATTCTTGATTTGCATGATGTTTCTCTCGAGTTGCAAAGTAATGCTCATTACGACCCGCCTTTTGAATACTGACTCAGTATGTTCAAAAAAACAGCATCTCGGTAAGCGGCGCGAACATTCTAACAGTATATTTTCTAAAAATCACTACCTTTGTAGGACAATTTGCAATTAGATGTTTTTTTGTTGATTTTAAGTAGTGAAATGTTACGTGTGGTTATTATACACTGTTTTATTAGTTTGCGATTAGTGGTGTTTAATAATGAAGTATGTCATATATTTGTTGGTATCGGTTTCTTGCATTCTTTCTGGGTGCAGTGCTTTAGTCTCCTCAAAGGTACAAAAGTTTGGCCAAGATTTTTCTTCTGCTATTTTGGAAAGTGATGACCCTGTGATGATACAGCAGGCTTTACCTGCATATTTGTTGCTTTTAGATGGGCTAATTAAAAATCAACCCCAAAATGTGACGTTGTTAAATGCAGCTGCAAAGTTAAATACCGCGTATGCCAGTGCTTTTGTGCAAGACTTGCCGCGTAGTCAGTCTTTAAATGACAAAGCATTTAAATATGCTGTTGAGGCGGTGTGTTTGCAAAAAAAGTCGTTGTGTCAGTTACAAAAAGCTCCGATTGACGAGCTAGCACCTAGTTTAGCATTAGCCACCAAGCAAGATGTAATGGCTTTATTTACCTTAGGTAGTGTTTGGGCTGCGTGGATTCAGCAACATAGTGAAGATTGGAATGCCATTGCTGATTTAGCCCGTGTAAAAATGATTATGAATCGAGTGCTTGAATTAGATGAAAACTATCAACAAGGTGAGGCGCACTTATATTTAGGCGTATTAGCAACTTTGTTATCACCCGCATTAGGTGGTCAGCCTGAGATTGGTAAGCAACATTTTGAAAAGGCATTAACTTTGTCGCAACAACAAAATTTAATCGCTAAGGTTTATTATGCTAAATATTATGCACGTGGTATTTTTGACCGTGAGTTACACGATAAACTGCTAAATGAGGTGTTATCGGCTAACCCACGTGCAAATCAGTTTACTTTGAGCAATATATTGGCTCAACAACAAGCAAAAACTTTATTGCAATCAGCCGATGACTATTTTTAAGCACTTATTTACAATATGCGACCTTTGATGGTTGTTGTTAACTATTAAACCTGCGGCTACTTTTGAGAAAAGACTATGAAAAAAACAGCGTTATTATTGGTCAGCTTAATGGCCATTACCACTCAGTCATACGCCTTAACTTTAAAAGTAGCGACATTGTCTCCCGATGGTTCGGCATGGATGACCAAAATGCGTGCAGGGGCAAGCGAAATAGAAGCTAAAACCCAAAAACGCGTGGTATTTAAATTTTATACTGGCGGCACAATGGGTAATGACCGTGCCGTATTAAACAAAATTAAAATTGGTCAGCTGCAAGGTGGTGCAGTGACCATTGGTAGCTTGGCAGACTTTTATAAAGATGCCCAAATTTATGCAATGCCTTTGTTGTTTAAAAGCTTTGCCGAAGTCGATTATGTGCGCCAAAAATTTGACCCTATGCTTTCTAAAGGTTTAGAGCAGGGTGGTATGGTAAACTTTGGCTTTGCAGAAGCAGGGTTTGCTTATGCGATGTCAAAAACAGCACCTATTCCTTCGGTAGCTGAGTTGCGTAAGCATCGTGTGTGGATTCCAGAAAATGATATTCAATCTGCCGAGACCTTAAAAGCCTTTCAAGTATCGCCTATTCCATTATCACTAGCTGATGTGTTGCCAAGTTTACAAACGGGCATTATTGATACTGTTGCTTCTTCACCTATTGGTACGTTGGCGTTGCAATGGCATACACAGGTTAAATATCTAACCGATTTACCCTTAAGTTATATTATGGGTGTATTAGCCATCGACCAAAAAGCCTTTAATAAAATAGAGGCTGCCGACCAAGCCGTGGTGCGTGAAGTAATGCAGCGTGCTTTTAAAGATATTGATGCCCAAAACAGACAAGACAACGTGGCTGCTTATAACTCCTTGCTTAAACAAGGAATTAAAGCCGTTAAACCAAGTGAAAAAGAACTGGTTGATTGGGAAAAAGCAGGGGCAGCCGCGTCAGAACGTATCGAAAAAGCGGGTGTAGTCAATGCGACAACATGGAAGTCAGTGCAAGACTATCTCAAAACATTTAAGACTAATGCAAAGTCATGAAGTTAGTTATACAGCGTGTGTTGTATGTCGTGCATCGGCTTGAAGACAGTATTTTGGTTGCCTTATTATTGGCAATGATTGTGCTGGCCGTGACTCAAATTGCCTTACGTAATGGCTTTGATACGGGTATTACGTGGGCTGATGCTTTATTAAGAGTGATGGTGTTATGGATTGCGCTACTTGGCGCAATGGTTGCGAGCCGAGAGCGACAACATATTAGTATTGATGTTATTTCGCGATTTTTACCCAAAATGGCACAACGTGCAACCCAAGTATTAAGCTCGATTTTTGCGGCGGTTATTTGTTTTATTTTAGCTAAATACAGTTTTAACTTTGTGCAAATGGAGTATGAAGCACCAAGCATGGCTTTTGCTAACGTGCCTACATGGTTATGTGAAAGCATTATGCCCATTAGCTTTGCTATTATGTCATTACGCTACTTTTTATTTGCCGTGCAAGATGCCTTTTGGGGGCTTGCCATTCAAACGGAATCCCCTCAGTGACTTTGTTTTTGGTTGTTTGCTTAATTACATTAGCTTTATTAGGTGCGCCTTTATTTACTATTTTGGCAGGTGCAGCCATTTTAGGTTTTATGCAGCAAGACATAGATTTAGCCATTTTGGGGGTAGAGTTATATCGTCTAGTTGACACCCCCATTTTGTTGGCTTTGCCTTTATTTACTTATGCAGGTTATGTATTGGGAGAGGGGCAGACCTCACAACGCTTAGTTCGTTTAACACGCGCACTGGTAGGAGGCTTGCCCAGTGGTTTAGCCATTGTTGCACTATGTACTTGTGCTTTTTTTACCGCATTTACAGGTGCGAGTGGCGCAACTATCGTGGCATTGGGGGCGTTGTTGTATCCTGCATTAAAACAAGCAGGTTATCCCGAAAAATTTTCTTTAGGCTTGGTGACAACATCGGGTTCTTTGGGGTTGTTATTACCGCCTTCTTTACCCTTAATTTTATATGCGATTATCGCTCAGCAATTGCCTCAGGGTTCGGGGGTGACTATTGAAGGGATTTTTAAAGCAGGTTTACTACCTGTCTTACTCATGATTGTTCTACTTTCTTTATACAGTATGTGGATAACACGTAAACATCCCATCCCACTGCAAGCATTTTCAAAAACCGAACTTAAACTAGCCATTAAAGAAGCTAAATGGGAAGTTCCTTTGCCATTTTTTGTCTTGGGTGGCATTTATGGGGGCTTTTTTGCGGTGTCCGAAGCGGCGGCGGTAACTGCGCTATATGTAACGGTAGTGACGGTTTTTATTCATCGTGAAATCTCGTTTAAACAGCTTTTTGTGATTATGCGTGAGTCGATGGTCATGGTTGGGGCGATATTGCTCATTTTGGGTGTGGCAATGGCGTTTACCAATTGGTTAATTGATGCTGAAATTCCCACGCGCTTATTTGAATTTGTAAAACAGCATGTAGATAGCAAATGGACATTTTTGTTATTACTAAATATATTTTTACTGGTGTTAGGCTGCTTTTTAGATATTTTTTCGGCCTTAGTCATTATGGTGCCGTTATTGTTACCGATTGCCGCAGGTTATGGTATTAACCCGATTCATTTAGGGATTATCTTTTTGGCAAATATGGAGCTAGGTTATTGTACGCCGCCTGTGGGCATGAACTTAATGATAGCAAGCTATAGATTCAAAAAGCCCATCACCGAGTTATATCAAACAACTATTCCCTTTTTGTTGGTGTTAATGGTTGCAGTATTGATTATTACCTATGTGCCGTGGTTAAGCCTTGCTTTTTTATGAGCACATCTTGGCGGCTTTTTGCCCCTGACTGCTCATAAGCGCGCAAATTGCAGCTTGTTTTTGATACGCTCCTACTAGGCTAAGCGCAAAGATTCTTTCTTTTTGGTTTTGCGCTGCGCTGACTTTCCATGTTAGTGAGCGTTCGACGGCATTTGCTACAACCTGTTGTGTTGTGGCATCTAGTTGTGGCCATAACGCCAAACCTAGCTCAAGGGTAGGGTGAATAACCTCAGCTTCCCATGTGCCTAAATGATTTGCTTTTTGTAGCGCACTTTTAAAATCATCGTCTATGTCACCAAACCGCGCTTTAATAATAGCAAAACTCATATACGCATAAGGCCATGTAGGACGTTGTTTGATAGCAGTCTCATAAGCACTCAAAATATTTTTTTTGAGCTGTTGTTGTGTGGCGGGTGTAATGTTTGGTGTATTAGCTAAATACCAAAACTGCATATCGGCATAAGCAGTCCAATAGTCGCCATTATAAGGAATGAGTGACAGTATTTGCTGGTGTTGTTGCTGTACTTGCTCGTATTGTTGCGCTGATGGTGCGTAGTTAGAGTTTAAGTGACGTTGATGCTGCCATAACTCTAAATAACTGTTGGCCTGAAAGCTGTACACGCCTGCGATGCCTGTTTTAGCTGTCCATACAGCAAAAGCTAATACCGCCAAAAGTAACGGAAAACGAAGTAAGGGATGGTGCAGAGAGAGAGAGGGCATGGTTTATCTAGCCTAAAAACAAAATATCAGTCGCTATATAGCACAAGTTTACAGCTTTTGTTAGCTACTGTCTTTTATAAGTCTAAAAATTCCCGTACAATGCTCGCCCTTTGAAGGCAGTTATGCAGATAACACTTACACTAAAGAAATCTAATATCTTGTGTGAGTTTTAGCCTTAAACTCGTTTTTGTGGATGAAACATTATGGTTGTTATTCGTTTAGCTCGTGGCGGTGCCAAAAAGCGTCCTTTTTATCAAGTTGTTGTAACCGACAGCCGTAACGCCCGTGATGGTCGTTTTATCGAACGTGTTGGTTTTTTCAACCCTGTTGCTCAAGGCGCAGCCGAAAAAATTCGCTTAGATACAGACCGTTACAACTACTGGTTGAGCCAAGGTGCGCAACCTTCTGAGCGTGTTGCTCAAATTGCAAAAACAGCATTAGCTGCTTAAGCGATATTATATGGCAACTATTCCTACTCCCGACCAATTAATGAGTATTGGACGCGTTCAGTCCGCTTACGGTATTAAGGGCTGGGTTTGGATTTACGCTAACACCGAACCTACAACAAATATCTTTGGTTATATGCCGTGGTATTTGCAGATAGGTAAAGAGTGGCGTGAAGTTGAAGCGATAGAATGGCGTACGCAGGGTAAGGGTTTAGTTGCACAGTTTAAAGATTGCCACGACCGAAATGCTGCTGAAGCATTACACGGCGCGGTCATTTGGACAGCTAAACAAAACTTACCTGACTTGTCTGATGGCGATTATTACTGGTCTGACCTCCTAGATGCAAATGTATGGACGGTAGATGGTAAGCTGTTAGGGCAAGTACATAGTATGATGGAAACTGGCGCAAATGATGTGTTGGTGGTTCGTCCTGTTATTGGCAGTATTGACCAACAAGAGCGTTTAATTCCTTGGATTCCAGAGCAGGTTGTGACGCTGGTTGATGTAGTCAACAAACGTTTAACCGTTGATTGGGATATTGATTTCTAATCATGTGCTTTTATTTACTCTAGTAGAGAAGCTATGTGGTTTGGTGTCATTACCTTATTTCCTGAGATGTTTTTGGCTTTAACGAGTCATGGCATGACAGGGCGTGCGGTTAATCAAGGTTTAATACAGCTCGAAACATGGAATCCGCGTGACTTTACACAGGATAACTATCGCCGCGTTGACGAACGTCCGTATGGTGGTGGGCCTGGTATGGTTATGCTTGTTGAGCCTTTGGCAAAAGCCATTGAGGCAGCAAAACAACGCGCAGCAGCATTAGGTTTTAATGCGCCTGTGATTTATTTGTCTCCTCAAGGACGGCGTTTTGATGAAGCGGCAACACTCAAACTAGGCCAACATCAAGGTCTGATTTTGTTGTGTGGTCGTTATGAAGGTGTTGATGAGCGTCTAATTCAGCGATACGTTGATGCAGAATGGTCAGTCGGTGATTATGTGTTATCGGGCGGTGAATTGCCTGCCATGATTATGATTGATGCCATTAGTCGGCGTATTGAGGGTGTATTGGGTGATAGTCAATCAGCACAGCAAGACTCTTTTGTGTCGGGCTTGTTAGATTGTCCACATTATACTCGCCCCGAAGTTTATGAAGGTGATGTAGTGCCTTCGGTATTACTCTCTGGTAATCACGCCAAAATACAGCAATGGCGTTTGCAAGAAAGTTTAAAACGTACCTTAGCACGTCGCCCCGATTTATTAGCGTCTGCACCTTTAAGTGCAGAGCAACGTCGTTTGTTAGCCCAGTTAAAAAATGAGCAGACAGGTGATGACATAGGTCAGTCTAATATAGGCTGAGACTTTAACGGTTATATGCGCCGAGTATTGCTACTCATAGCCTCTGTAACTATTTGATAGATATATCTATTAAAACTTTTTAGGAGTTTTACCATGAGTGGTAAGCACCCGATTATTGAAAGCATCGAAAAAGCTCAAATGAAGCAAAACCTTCCATCTTTTGCACCTGGCGACACAGTTGTTGTGCAAGTAAAAGTAAAAGAAGGTGAGCGTGAGCGTTTACAGGCTTATGAAGGCGTTGTTATTGCCAAGAAAAATGGCGGTTTAAACTCTGCATTTACAGTACGTAAAATTTCTAACGGCGTAGGTGTTGAGCGTGTTTTTCAAACACATTCTCCTCAAGTTGCCAGTATTGAAGTTAAACGTCGTGGTGCCGTGCGTCGTGCTAAGTTGTATTACTTGCGTGACCGTACAGGTAAATCTGCACGTATTAAAGAAAAGTTGGTTGCTCGTACTAAATAAGTACGTTGCTTATCAGCTAAAAAAGCGACCTTTGTGTCGCTTTTTTTATATGTATTATAGTGTGTTGTTGTTTTAATTTAGCCCTCACCCCAACCCTCTCCCGTAGGGCGAGGGAGTCCTCTCTCCCTGTGGGAGAGAGCTAGAGTGAGGGAGAAAACAAGGTAAATCTGCTTGAAATACGCTTGAGACTAAAGCATCAACATACATTAGGTGTTTGCCATGACCATCTCATCAATAACAACAACAGCAAAAAAACCACGTCGTCAACGCGGTCGTCTATTAGCGGCTGTGCCTTTACCTGATAATTTAAGTGGTGTCGAGCTGCAATGGTTACGTGATCGTTTGGTGGCTCAAGCCTTAAGTCAGCACAGTGTTAATGCCTATTTAGCCGACCTCAAAAAAATTGTATTATGGGCAAATAAGCCGCTCTCACAATTAACTAAAACAGATTTTGAACAGTTTTTAATGACATTAGCCGATGCTAGTTCAAGCCCGCGCTCAGTGTCTCGTTATTTGTCGTCAGCACGTCATTTTTATCGACTGCAAATTGCCGAAGGCTTACTCACGCTTGACCCTACTTTAGAGTTAAACAGTCCGCGTTTAGGGCGATCTTTACCTAAAGATTTATCGGAATTAGATGTAGAAGCGTTATTGGCTGCCCCCGATATTAGTACCGAATTAGGCTTACGTGACCGAGCGATGTTAGAGTTATTATATGCTTGTGGTTTGCGTGTATCAGAATTAGTGGGTGTGACTATAGATGAGTCTAATTTACGTGCAGGTTTTGTGCGTGTACGTGGCAAAGGCAGTAAAGAGCGTTTAGTGCCGATGGGCGAAGTTGCGCGTGACTGGTTGATACAGTATTTGCAAGAGGCGCGACCTAGTTTGGTACGTGGCCAAATGAGTGATGCTTTATTTCCGAGCCGTGTGGGTGGTTTTATGAGTCGGCAAAATTTTTGGTATGCTATTAAAGGGTATGCCAAAAAAGCAGGCATAGAACGTACCTTGTCGCCACATACCTTACGCCATGCCTTTGCAACACACTTATTAAATCATGGTGCAGATTTACGTGTGGTGCAAATGTTGTTGGGGCATAGTGATTTATCAACCACTCAAATTTATACCCACGTGGCGCGCGCACGTTTGCAGGTTTTACATCAGCAGCATCATCCGCGTGGTTGATTAGCAAAAAAGTTACAGTCTTTTAGAATATTTGTCTTTAATCTACTAATAATCTTTGGAGAGTCTAATTATGAAGTTTTCTCATCTTGCCTTGTCGTTAAGCCTGATTCTTGTTAGTGCCTGTTCTCAAGCCGAACCACCAATTATTAGTAAAGCTGTTGCAGGGGGGACGACTACGCCAGCTAATGTAGAGCAAGCTATTCGTGCTAGCTTAAAACAAGCTATTCCCGATACCGAAATCACTTCTGTTAAGCCCAGCGTCGCAGGATTATACGAAATTAAAGCTAAAGGTTATGGTACGGCTTATATCACTGCTGATGGTCGTTATATGTTTCAAGGTGAAGTGATAGAAATTAATGGCAGTAAGCTATCTAATGTCACAGAACAGGGTATGGCTGAAGGACGTAAAGTTGCTTTAGCGGCTGTTCCTTTAAAAGATATGATTATTTATCCCGCAACAGGCGATAAAACTAAGGGCATAATTTATGTCTTTACCGATGTGGATTGTGGTTATTGCCGCAAAATTCACCAAGAAATGCCTGTGATGAATCAAATGGGTATTGAGGTACGTTATTTGGCTTTTCCCCGTGCAGGCTATCCATCACCTACCTCACAGCGTATGGATGCGATTTGGTGTAATGCCGACCGTAATAGTGCGATGACAGCAATGAAAAATAATCAGCCTGTTACTCCTGCAACGTGTCCTAACCCGATTAAAGCACAGTATGAGTTGGGTCAAGAGTTAGGCGTGCGTGGTACGCCTGCGGTGTTTTTAGAAGATGGCACACAAGTTGGCGGTTATTTATCACCAACTGATTTAGCCGCTGCCATGAAAATTAAATAATATTAGCTCAAAAATGCATTAATCATAGTTGATACGGTGCATTTTTGGGCTAAACCGTTATATCATTGACGGTTTTGATAGGCTGCTCACTCCAGGGCGGCTTTTCTCTTTTTTAAGTACATGATTGGCGTTGTTAAAAGCGCGTCGCTAAAGAATAGGTGATAGGGTGAAAACGGTTAAAGTCGGTATTGTTGGGCTAGGAACAGTGGGTGGCGGGGCATTAAATCTATTGCAAGCCAATGCAGCAGAAATTAGTCGTCGTACAGGCCGTGATATTATCGTGACGCATATTGGCGCACGTCGTGATTATCCTCAATATAATTTAACAAACATTACCATTAGTCACGATATTTTTGCCGTGGTTAACGACCCTAATGTGGATATTGTGGTTGAAGTTATTGGCGGTACAACGACTGCGCGTGAATTGGTTTTACAAGCCATTGCTAACGGCAAACACGTTGTCACCGCAAACAAAGCTTTGTTAGCCCACTATGGCAACGAGATTTTTGCGGCGGCCGAAGCCAAAGGTGTGTTTGTGGCTTTTGAAGCTGCTGTGGCAGGTGGCGTACCGATTATTAAAGTGCTGCGCGAAGGTTTGGCAGGTAATAAAATTGATTGGTTGGCAGGCATTATTAACGGCACAGGCAATTTTATTTTAACCGAAATGCGCGAAAAAGGCCGTGATTTTGCTGATGTGTTACAAGAGGCACAAGCCTTAGGTTATGCCGAAGCTGATCCGACTTTTGACGTAGAAGGTATTGATGCAGCGCATAAACTGACTATTTTGGCCTCGTTAGCGTTTGGTATTCCTTTGCAGTTTGATAAAGTATATACCGAAGGCATTAGTAAGCTAACCCGTGAAGATGTGGCCTATGCCGAAGAATTAGGCTTTAGAATTAAACATTTAGGTGTTGCGCGTCGTACAGACGAAGGCATTGAATTACGTGTACATCCTACACTTATTCCTCAAGCGCGTTTAATTGCTAATGTAAATGGCGTTAAAAATGCCGTTTTAGTACAATCCGATGCGGTTGGCTCGACTTTGTATTATGGTGCAGGGGCAGGTGCAGGCGCGACGGGTTCTGCTGTGGTTGCCGATATTGTGGATATTGTGCGTGCCTTGAGTTTAGAAAATGCCAGTGGTGTGCCGCATTTGGCTTTTCAACCAGATTCCTTAGCCGATACGCCTATTTTGCCTGTAGAAGCGATTCAAACCGCTTACTATTTACGTTTGCAAGCGAATGATAAATCGGGTGTTTTAGCGGATGTGACCCGTATTTTGAGTGAAAATGGTATTAGCATCGAAGCTATTTTACAAAAACCTGCCCATGAAGCAGGCACAGTGCCTGTGATTATTTTGACTAAACTTGTAGTTGAGCGCGAAATGAATCGTGCCATTGGCAGTTTAGAGGCATTGGCTGATATTGTTGCGCCCGTGGTGCGTATCCGTTTAGAAGTGTTAGACGCTTAACCCCCTCCCTGCCTCCCCCTACGTTAGGAGGAGGGGATATTTTTAGAGAGAATATTATGACTTTTGGTAGCCGTTATACGGGTTTGATAAACAAATATCGTGACCATTTGCCTGTTTCTGATGATACACGCATTATTTCTTTGGGCGAAGGTAATACGCCGTTAATTCGCTTAAAAAATATTCCACAGTTGTTGGGCAAAAATGTTGATATTTACGTTAAGTACGAAGGTTTAAATCCAACGGGTTCGTTTAAAGACCGTGGCATGACCATGGCCGTGACTAAAGCCGTAGAAGAGGGCAGCAAAGCAATTATTTGTGCTTCTACAGGTAACACCTCTGCGGCGGCTGCGGCTTATGCAGCACGTGCAGGTATCAAAGCCTTTGTGTTAATTCCCGAAGGTAAAATTGCCATGGGTAAATTAGCCCAAGCGATGATGTATGGTGCAATCACCTTACAAATTCGGGGTAACTTTGATGAAGGCATGGAGTTGGTTAAACAAGTCGCCACTCAAGCCCCCGTAACAATTGTAAACTCCATTAATCCTTATCGTTTACAAGGCCAAAAAACGGCTGCTTTTGAGATTGTTGAAGAATTAGGTTTTGCACCTGATTATCACTGCTTACCTGTGGGTAATGCGGGTAATATTACGGCACATTGGATGGGATACAGTGAGTACCATGAACGTGGTTTTGCCAATAATCGTCCTAAAATGATTGGTTATCAAGCNNGCGATTCGTATTGGCAATCCACAATCGTGGGATAAAGCATGGGCATTACAAACCGAGTCAGGTGGTTGGTTTGACGAATTGAGTGATGAAGATATTTTAAAAGCACAGCGTTTATTAGCCATGAGTGAAGGTATTTTTTGTGAACCTGCCTCGGCTGCCTCGTTGGGTGGTGCTATGCGCGATATTTTAAGTGGTAAAATTCCTGAAGGCTCTAAAATTGTGTGTACCTTAACAGGTAATGGTTTAAAAGACCCAGACACCGCGATTCAGCAATGTACAAGCACAGCACAGTTAGTCACGATTGATGCAACACTCAATCAAGTGCGTGATAGCATTTTAAAGTCGATGGGCGTTTAATTAGACCTAACATTTGATGTTGATAGAGCCTCACAAGCCTGCTTGTGGGGCTTTTTTCTTTTTTATGGATTTGTTATGCCCAAACTCTTAAAAACACGTCTTGTGCCTGTGATTCCTCCTGCATTACAAAGTTTGCATCCTGTTTTGGCGCGTGTGTATGCCGCACGTGGTGTACAAAGCACCGAGCAAATACAACATAAACTTAAACATTTAGCCACCGCGCAGCAATTACATGGCATGACGGCGGCCTTAGATTTATTAACAACCGCCTTGCAACAACAGCAACGCATTGTGATTGTGGGGGATTTTGATGCCGATGGTGCAACCAGTACCGCATTAAGTGTTTTGGCATTACGTGCAATGGGCGCAAAATATGTTGATTATTTAGTGCCAAATCGTTTTAAGTTTGGTTACGGTTTAACCCCCGAAATTGTAGATGTCGCCTTAGCTGACAAAAATCCTCAGCTTATTATGACGGTGGACAACGGCATTTCGAGCCGTGAAGGAGTAGAACGCGCCAAGCAAGCAGGCGTTAAAGTCTTAATTACCGACCATCATTTAACGGGTAAAACTTTGCCCGATGCCGATGCCATTATTAACCCTAATCAACCTGATTGTCATTTCCCTAGCAAAAATTTGGCAGGGGTTGGCGTTGCCTTTTATTTAATGGCTGCCTTGTGTACGCATCTAAAAAATTTGGGCTGGTTTGCCAATAAGCCTATACCTAACATGGCTGATTTTTTGGATTTGGTGGCTTTGGGGACGGTGGCCGATGTGGTGCAACTAGACTACAACAACCGTATTTTGGTGGCACAAGGTTTAGAACGTATTAGAGCAGGGCAATGTAGAGCAGGCATTAAAGCCTTGTTAGCAGTGGCCAAACGCGACTTAGCCAGTTTGCAAGCCGAAGATTTAGCCTTTGCCATTGCGCCACGCTTAAATGCCGCAGGGCGTTTAGATGATATGTCTCAAGGTATTGAATGTTTGTTAACTACATCGACCCAAGAAGCGCAATTCATGGCGCAAGCCTTAGATGAGCTAAATATTGAGCGCAGGCATATTGAAGGCGACATGCAAGACCAAGCACTAGCAGCCTTGCAGGCCTTAGATTGGACAGAAGAAAATTTGCCTTCGGCTTTGGTGTTATTTAATCCTGAGTGGCATCAAGGCGTGATTGGCATTGTAGCAGGTCGTTTAAAAGAAAAGTTTCATCGCCCAAGTATTGTGTTTGCACCTGTTGACGAAAGCAGTGATTTTATTAAAGGCTCGGCGCGTTCGATTGCAGGGATTCATATTCGTGATGCGATTGAGTTGGTCACGGTGCGTCATGTAGGTTTGGTGACGCATTTTGGCGGCCATGCGATGGCCGCAGGCATGACAATTCCTCGGGCTAACTTTGTTGCATTTCAACAGGCTTTTTTGCAAGTAATAGATGAAATAGCCACAGAAGAGCATCTAACAGCTGCGATAGTCACCGATGGTGAGCTTGCCGCAACAGAGATTAACCTTGAATTGGCGCAGTTGTTACGTAACAGTGGCCCTTGGGGTCAGGCATTTTTAGAGCCGTTGTTTGTGGGTGAATTTGCTTTAAATGATTTTAATGTACTCAAAGAAAAACACCTTAAATTTAAATTAGCACATCCTTTAACGGGTGACGATTTAGAAGCAATTGCCTTTAATGTAGATATGAAAACATGGTCAAATCAAACTCAAAGGCTGTTATTAGCGTATCGTTTAGATGTAAATACCTTTAGAGGCACAAGTCGTTTGCAGCTTAAAGTAGAGTATTGGCGGATAGTTGAGTAAGGTTGGCCTATCACTTTATTTTATGAGTGGTACTATAGATGTTGCCGTTGTGCGTACAATATGACACTATTAACTACAATAATACCATTCCTCAGAATTAAGTTAAATTTTTGTAGCCTGTATGGAGCGTAGCAAAATACAGGAAAAACAACGTGTTAAGGCGAGTAATCCCGTGTTGCGTTGCACTTCACACGAGCTACCCATGATAACTTATTTTACAGATTGTTATCACTACTAGAGCTAATCATCATGGCAACAACTAATATCAATATCCGTACCGATAGCGACATCAAAGCACAGGCACAAGCGATTTTTGCTTCGTTAGGGTTAGATATGACTACCGCAGTCAATTTGTTTTTGCGTCAAACCGTGCGTCAAAATGATTTACCTTTTGTGCTGACTAACTTGCCCCAAAACAAGCCTGTTCAAGCTCAGCCTGCCTCCCGAGAGCAAATGTTTGGTTTGTTGCGTGACCAATATCAAATGTCAGCCGATTTTGATGCAGCACTTGATGATTTTAAGGATTATATGTGATGAGGTTGTTGCTTGACACGCATACGGCTCTTTGGTTGTTTAATCAGCATGAGTATTTGTCTGCCAATGTCAAAGCGTTGTTGCTTGATGAAAATAACAGCTTGCACATTAGCATAGCCTCTGTTTGGGAGGTGGCTATTAAACATAGTTTGGGCAAATTGTCAGATTCTAGAGGCGGAGTACAAGCGTTTTTATCCGCTATTCAACGGTCGCACATTGAGCTTGTTCCTATCTTGGCAAAGCATATTCAAATTATTGAAAATCTGCCGTTTATTCATCGTGACCCCTTTGATAGAGTGCTGATTGCAACGGCACAAAGTAACACCATGACGATTCTTACGGCTGATGCCAATATCCAAAAATACGATGTTAAGTGGCAATGGTAATGCCATAGCCGATATTTGAGCAAGTTTCTGAAAATATGTAAGGATAGAAAAAATATGAAAAATTTACTAAGTGTCTTTTTACTGTGTGCCGCGAGCGTGAGTTATGCAGGATTTGATGAGGGAGCAATGGCGTATAAAAAAGGCGATTATCAAACTGCTTTAAAAGAGTTTAAAGAAGCGGCAGAGCAGGGAGAAGCTTTGGCTCAATTTGGTTTAGGATTTATGTATTATAAGGGCGATGGTGTATTGCAAGATTATACAGAAGCAGCTAGTTGGTATTTAAAAGCTGCTGAGCAAGGGGATGCGATGGCACAGTCATTTTTAGGGTTTATGTATGCCAATGGGAAAGGCGTTCCACAAGACGATGAACAGGCAGTGAGTTGGTGGTTTAAAGCAGCCGAGCAAGGCCATGCGGAAGCTCAATTTAGTTTAGGGCAAATGTATCGTAACGGTGAGGGCGTACCCAAAGATAATGAACAGGCAGCTAGTTGGTATTTAAAAGCTGCTGAGCAAGGTCATGCGTCTGCGCAATTTAATTTAGGGTTGATGTATAGCAATGGGCGAGGTGTAGCACAAGATTATGCACAGGCCATGAGTTGGTATTTAAAAGCTGCGGAGCAAGGCGAAGCGTCTGCGCAATTTAATTTAGGACTGATGTATGAGAAAGGACGAGGCGTACCACAAGATGATGGCCAAGCTGTTGTTTGGTACAAAAAAGCAGCTGAGCAAAGTCATGCAATTGCACAATATAATTTAGGGGTGATGTATGCCAAAGGTGTAGGTATGCCGCAAAACGATAAACTAGCCTATATTTTGTTTAATCTAGCTGCAAGTAAAGGCGATGATAATGCAATAAAAAATCGGGACATTATGTTAAAAATGCTTACTCCTGCTGAACGCGCTGACGCACAACGTATTTCTACTCGTTTATATAATTCCAAAAATTTTGCTGTTGAGTTAAGAAGATTGCTTAACTCACAGAAATAAACTTTTTAGTGGAGAATATTTGTGAAAACGGAAACAAGAAAATTTCAAGCAAGCACTCATTACAATGATTGGCATGGGACGATGTCAGCAGATGATATGGATGTAAAAAATATTCATCAGTATTTTAAAAACATCATAAATGATGAGTATATTATCGGTGTAGAAGCTTCTATTTACTACTTTCCCGAAGTAAGTGTGACCATTTACACAACAAATGAATCTTTATTTAATGAAGATGGAAGTATGAAAAGTAAAAAGTATCCTGTATTGAAAGAGTATAAAAAAGATATGCCTATTGAGGCATTTTTAAAGCTTTTTAAGCAATTTAATTTTAAATTTTCACCTAAAAATCAACTAAAAACAAGAAAAATTAAGGTGACTAAAGCGTAAGGTGTTGATAAAAATGGATAACAGCAAATGTACGCTTGTTTTTGGAGGGACAACCATGAAAAATTTATTTTGTGCTGTTTTGATTTTTGTAGCCAGTTTGAGTTATGCAGGGTTTGATGAAGGTTTTGAGGCGTATAAAAAAGGTAATTATACTGTTGCACTAAAAGAGTTTAAACAAGCAGCAGAACAAGGGAATGCCCATGCACAATTTGGTATAGGACTTATGTACGATAGGGGAGAAGGTCTACCGCAAGATTATAAACAGGCCGTTGAATGGTACACCAAAGCGGCTGAGCAAGGTGATGACTATGCACAATATAGTTTAGGGGGTATGTATGCCAATGGGCGAGGAGTGCCACAGAATTATAAACAAGCGGTTGGTTGGTGGCAAAAAGCGGCTGAGCAAGGGCATGCAAGTTCGCAGTTTGGTTTAGGGCTTACGTATGACAATGGCGATGGCGTACCTCAAGACTATAAACAAGCCGTTGAATGGTACACCAAAGCGGCTGAGCAAGGGCATCCTATGGCGCAATTTAATCTAGGCTTGATGTATCGTAATGGTAGGGGTGTATCACAGAATTATACTCAGGCTGCTATATGGCACACAAAATCGGCTGAACAAGGGAGTGCTAAAGCTCAGCACAGTTTGGGGTATATGTATGAGACTGGACAAGGTGTACCACAAGATTATAAACAGGCTGTTATTTGGTATCAGAAGGCAGCTGAACAAGGGCATTCTATCGCTCTATCCCTTTTAGGTATTCTGTATGTTGAGGGTAAAGGCGTACCGCAAAACTATAAAGTGGCTTATATTTTATTGAATTTAGCGGCAAGTCAAGGTGGTGATTCTGGAGTAATAAATAGTGCAATAGAATTACGAAACAACATATTAAACTCGAAAAAGATAACTCCTACAGACATTGAGGATGCGCAAAGCATCAGCACTCGCTTGTATAATTCCAAAAACTTTGCAGCTGAATTGCGCGAGTTGTTAAATTCTCAAAAGTAAAAAAATACTAAAATGCGTGATGAATCGTTAAATTAGGTTTAGCTACCTTACGCATTTCCCCATCCCAAAACCCTTCGCCTAAACCCCCAAATTCGGGTACAATTTGCCTCTTTCTTTTTGAGTAAGCGGTAAAACCGTCATGGAAATCAATCCGTATATTAAACACATGAAAGACCTGACCGAGCGTGGCGAAACGCTTAGGGGGTATCTTTGACTACGAGCAAAAAAAAGAACGCCTCGAAGAAGTGATGCGTGAGCTCGAAGACCCTGCCGTTTGGAACAACCCCGAACAAGCCCAAGCACTAGGCAAAGAACGCTCCGCGCTAGAAAATAGCGTGGGCGTGTTGGATAAACTTATCGAATTAGTGGCAGATGCTTCTGCTATGTTAGATTTGGCGGTTGAAGCCGATGATGAAAGCCTATTAGCTGATGTGCAAGCCGAACTAGATGCTGCCGAAAAAATGGTGGCAGATTTAGAATTTAGACGTATGTTTAGTGGCGAAATGGATGCCAGCAACTGCTTTGTGGATATTCAATTTGGTTCGGGTGGCACCGAAGCCCAAGATTGGGCAGGTATGTTGTTACGCATGTATTTGCGTTGGATTGAACGTCATGGTTTTAAAGGCGAACTCATGGAGGTCTCCGACGGCGAGATTGCAGGCATTAAAAGTGCCACTATTCGCGTTGAGGGTGACTATGCCTTTGGTTGGTTACGTACCGAAACGGGCGTGCATCGTTTGGTGAGAAAATCACCGTTTGACTCAGGCAATGGCCGTCATACTTCGTTTGCGGCGGTGTTTATCTCGCCCGAAGTCGATGACAACATCGAAATTGACATCAATCCTTCTGATGTGCGTACCGATACTTACCGCGCCAGTGGTGCAGGTGGTCAGCATATTAACAA
>DDBM01000194.1 GCA_002333125.1 Moraxellaceae bacterium UBA2032
GCTTGAGCAACAAAGGTGTAAGCCATATCTGGGCTAGGTTTGACGTTAATATCGTCTCTAAATTTGTGTAGCAGTGCGTCTTGATTTTTAACGTCGATATCAACCACATAAATCAGCATAATCGCGCTTACTTTGCGTGCATCATAACTACGTTTGTGAATGTGATAGCTTAAAATATCTGACTCGTTTATGCCTAAGCGTTGGCTAATGGCAGGACGTAATGCGTCTGGCGCGTGGTCTAAAGGCAAGCGAAGTTCGGTCAAACGTAGCATGAAAAAATCCGTCAACGGCAAGAGAGTATAATGCGGATTATACCGCGCCAATGAACGTTTGTCGGGTATAGGTCAATTTTTTACCTTTATAGTTTAAAGCGATGGCGCGAGGCGTGTCGATTTTTTCACTGACACACGTAAAGCCTAAAGCCAACATTTTTTGACTAAATTGTTTTTGTTGACGGCGGTCGGGGTCAATAATAATCACCGTTACATTAGAGCTGGCATGAAAATCTATAAACTCAGATAACAACTCGGGATGATTAGGCTCATATAACAAATCACTGCCAATTAATAAATCAAATTTGCCCAGTAACAAATTAGGTTTAGCCCAATCACTACAAGCAAAAGGAATTAACGCAAGCTGATTACTGGTACTGTTATTATCTAAAAAATGTTGTGCTAATGGATGATAGTCACTGGCGGTAATATCTGCACCGTGTTTGGCTGCCACCAAACTGGCCAAACCCAAACCACAACCCATTTCTAGGACTTTTAAGCCTTGCATCGCTTGAGTGTCGATAATATCGGCTAACATCATCGACGATGGCCACACCACACCAAATAATGCCCATGTTGCTGACGAAATACCTGCCAATTCGGCCAAACCATCTACATCATCAAACTCTTGGCGGTCTTTTAACGAACAAATATGATATTCACTTTCACCCACAACAATGGTGTTATTTTTGACTTGATAGACAGACATACAAATTTGCTCAACAATAATAAAAAAGTGAGCAAATCAGATAGGCAAAGAATTTTTAGAATTGAAGTACGCACACGCCTTGCGAACATCAAGACGTTTTAAAAAGCCTAAAATGAAAACAAGTGATAACTGCGTCAGCCCTAAGAAGCCGATGACAAAATGGGTATTTCACGAGGAAGCTAAAGATTACGCTATTAAGCCATAAAAAGACACAAACTTGTGGTGAATCAAAATCACCAATACAATATCTGTTAATCCATTTACATCAAACTTTAATGAACTTTTAAACAAAATCCTAACATATAAATTACACTCAAAAACATAGTGAATCCCATCACAAAAAACCAAACAAAACCCACGATTATAAATAATATAAGCTAGGATAAATCGTAATACAGGGATGTTAGAAAAAGCAGCCTCGTATGATCATACCCGTTTAAAAGGACATTTAGTGAGGTTAGTATGCGCGTTTCCCATTCCATCAAATTTTTGACCCCCATTCGTAGTGATTATGCACTTTTCAAATCTATTTTGGTGACCTTTAGTCATCAGCCTGATGTAGATTGGAGCTATCAATCTGAAGGTAAAACACACGTAGTTATTGTGGATGCTGATAAGGATTTTACTCAAGATATCGCTTATGAATGCGCCCAAGCAGATGCCGTCATTTACTACACTAATGACATGACACTTGCAGAGCAAAAACCCTTTGTGTTGCGTAAACCCGCACACGCACGCGAATTTTTACAAATTCTTCAGCGTGTCACACAATATTTAGTCGAAAAACAAAGCTATCCTAAGTCACTTCAACATGCGACTCATGCTCAACAAGCATCTATTGTAGATAAACCTACACTCGGGCAACCCATGTTGACTTACTAAGTAAAAATACCAGCTGTTGGGTTTAACACCCAGCAGCTTAAAATACCGTAACTCAAATTTTGGTGCTTATAGTGTTTAGATATTTTTGTTGGCCAGTAATTTATTTTCTAACACCATTAATGCCGACTTAAACGCCGCTTTAACCATCCAACCCGATACTTTATCTACTAACTTTGGGGCAATGCTCACAGGAATATGAAAACTGGTTGTCCATGTAACTCTGGTCATCTTTTTGCCCATTCTTTTAAAGACAAAACTACCGCTTTGATGCTCAAAATGAGGCCGTGATTCAAAAATTTTATAATCTACCTGTTTATTGCGTTCAAAATAGGTAAATTCTTCTTTAAACCAAACCACGCCTAACTCTACTTCGCGCAGTGTGCCTACGCCATCTGCTTGAGTGGCTGACGCAGGTTTTATACGTTGTACATGAACTAAACGCGACACATAAGGATATTTATCGGCATTGATAATTGCTTCAAATACTTGGTCGATTGGGGCTTCAAACATATGGCTAACAGAAATGGTGGTCACAAAAATACTCCGTCATAAAAAAGGCGATATAAAATCGCCTTTTTAGGGTGAACTAATAATGCTAGTTTAAACCAACCATGCAGGCACTTGCTTGGCCAATTCTGACTTTAATGCGGCATCCGCAGCAAATGAGCCAATTAAGGCATAGGCTAATAACTGACCTTCGGCATTTTTAAATAGCATTTTGACGTTATTGCCATCTTGAGCCTCTAAGTGCCACTCGCCTTGCATGCTTGGAAATACAGGCGCAACCACCACAGGACAAACAGGCGTTTTAACTTGCACAGGCATTGCAGGATAACTTAGCGCAGTTTCTTGACCCGACAAAGTTTTGGCTAAGGCTCGCGCACCTGCCATAAGTGGCAATACATAAGGCAAAACTAAACCTTCGACCTCGGCACAATCGCCCAAAGCATAAATATCCGCTTGGCTAGTGGCTAAGGTTTTATCTACCACAATACCGCGATTTACCGTTAAACCTGCTTCTTTGGCTAAGGCAATACGTGGCCGTAAACCAATAGCCGATAACACCATATCACCTTTAATTTCGGTGCCATCAGACAACACAGCGCGTACACCCTCTCCCTCGTTATAAACCGCTTGTACACTCACCCCAAAATGAAACGTTACACCCAAACTGGCTAGGCCATTACCTACCGCTTGTGAGGCTTCAACAGGCAACAAAGCAGGTAACACACGGCCAACTGGCTCAACTAATTGCACACTATAACCGCCATTGCTTAAATCGTTGGCATATTCACAACCAATCAAACCGCCACCAATCACAATAATATTTTTTTTGCCTGCGGCGGCTTGCTGAAACGTGGCGTAATCCATCAAATCATTAACGGTATATACGCGCTCTAAGCCATCACCTGCTAAGGGCGGCTGAAACGGGTCTGCACCTAAAGCCAAGACTAATTTGTCATACTTAATCGCCATGCCATCTACGGTGACAGTTTTTTCTTTAGCATCAATAGCCGAAACACTGGCAAAGGTTCTGATTTCGGCTTTAAGTTGTGCCGACATTTTATCGGCACTTTGCATCACCAACTCAGCCGCGCTTTTATTTTTAGTGTAGCCCGTCGATAACATAGGTTTAGAGTAACTACTGCCATCATCACGGCTAATTAACACCAATGGAGCATCGGGGTTGAGTTTGCGCCATTCACGCGCGAGGTTATATGCCGCCAAACCTGTACCAATAATGACTAAAGCCATGATGTTTTCCTCTTAAATGCTAACCCTCACCCCGACCCTCTCCCATAAGGAGAGGGAGTCCTCTCTCCCTTTGGGAGAGAGCTAGAGTGAGGGGAAAATAGCTAAAATAACTCAAAAAAATGATTAGCTAAGAACACGTCTTAATAAAAAAGGCGCAACAAATGCGCCCTTTTAGAATGTATAAAACAATGCGCCAAACAGGGCTTAAAGTTCTACCATCTCAAAATCGTCTTTGCCTACGCCACAATCGGGGCAAACCCAATCGGCTGGCACATCTTCCCACTTTGTACCTGCGGGAACGCCATCCCAAGGCATACCTACGGCTTCATCATAAATAAAACCACATACAATACATTGCCACTTTTTCATATTAGACCTCAGTTATTTATAGGATTGATGCAGTTATTGCTAAACCGTGCATCTGTCCCGATTAGCTTGAATTTTTGGCCGCCTACGTTACGCATAAACGGCTCATTTTGCAATCTTAAAAACCTTAACATTACACACTGTCAAGTTTATCACACCTTTAACGCAGACAAGCTATGTCAAACGCCGAAAAAACTATTAAGACTTAAGCTGTTATTGCCTATTTTACCCTCACCCCAACCCTCTCCCACTGGAGAGGGAGTTCTCTCTCCCTATGGGAGAGAGCTAGAGTGAGGACAGATATCACGCTTTAGCCTGTACTTCTTCCAAACGCTGACGATAGTGATTGGCATGACGTTCTTCGACTTTAGCCAATGCCGCAAAACGCTTGGCGGCTTTTTCTAAGGCTTTAGCAAAGGCTTCGGCATGTTCTTTAGATTCGTTTATTTGCTCATCAAATTCTTTAATGGCATCGGCTTTACCTTCGGCAATAGCGGTGTTTTTAAACGAAGGATACATTTCGGTGTATTCATAGGTTTCGCCTGCAATCGCAATCTCTAACATTTTGGCAGAGTTTAAGGTATCGGCAGGATACAATAAATCTAAATGACCAAAAGCATGTTGAATTTCTTGCTTGGCGGTTTCTTCAAAAGCTTGTGCTGTGCCTTCATCGCCCATTGCACGTGCTAATTTGGCAAAGTAGCTATATTTCATAAACGCCATAGACTCGCCTGCAAAAGCACCTTCTAAGTTTTTTTCGGTTTGGGTGGCTGGAATGTTACTCATCTTGCTATCTCCCGATGGATATGTTTACGGATTGACTAGGCGTTGTGTTTGCCTGTTGATATTAGATTAGCTACATTACTAACATTTATCCAATTAAATAAAAATTGNNCGTCTATGGCGATGATTAACCACATAACGCAAGGTAAAAGTTAGCCAGTTATCGTTGGCGGTCATGGTGACTAAGGGCAAAATACGCGCATCTTCAATACGATACGAGCGCACTAATTGCTTCCATGTTTTTTGTGCCTCTTGTGCGTAGTCGCTCAATTCTTCTAACGCTACTTGCTCTATTAGTTGACGTGTTAAGGCGCGGTCAGACCCATAATGAATCGGTAGCGTTAATTCGTCCCACAAAAAAGGAAACTCACCCGAATAATTAAACACAGGTTCTTTAAACACAAAACTATTAGCAACTCTTACAATGCGGCCATTATACAAGTCGCCATCGACCCAACTGCCCATTTCCATTAAGGTGGTTCTTAAAATACTAATATCAATCACGTCACCTTTAATGCCGCCCAACTCTACACGGTCGCCGACTCTATAAAATCCACCTAACACCAAAGCAAGCCAACCTGCAAAACTGGCAATAACTTCTTGTAACGCAAAAGCGATACCTGCGCTTGCTGCGCCTAGGGCTAACGTCAGGTTAGAAAGATTGCTGCTAAAACCTGCTATGAGTACCAAAAATACTAATAACACACCGCTAAGGGTAACGACTTTTCTGGCACGATAACGAATGTCGGCATCTTCAATTTGTTGGCTAAAGTATTGGCGTAACAAATGCACCAAAAATAATACCAAAGCAATCGCGGCCATAATTTGACCTAGTTTGATGGCTAATTCTGTCCACAATTGCGTATTTAACATAGCATAAACCTTGTTGGGTTATTTTTTATTTCCAAGTCCATAAAGACTTTTCTGGGGTCATTAATAAAGATGTGGTTTGAGGAGAGCGCGGAGGCTTACCTGTGCCGCGAATACCATTATCTTCTTGCATAAAATACACGCTACTATCTCTAAGACCCATCGCAATAGCCCTATTTGTAGCAATAAAATCAATAGGTAATTGGGTTTTTATCCGAATTGGGTATGGTTCTTTATTGGAGTTTGCAACACCCAAATCAGGTCGCCAATAAATATTGCTTCCCCATAGCCATATTCGGCCTTGCTCATCTAATGCAACTGAATCATTTTCAGCAATCTGAACAATACGGCCTATATTTTTAACTTTAACTAACTTGTCATGCTTCCATAAATTACCTTGTCCTAATTGACCTTCGTCATTATTACCAATCGCATACACCAAGCCGTCATTTAATAAAAAATAATATGCTGAACTACTCCCCATACTGACCACAGGCAAAGGTAGTTGCAACTCAAAGGCTTTCACTTCAATACCTTGCTCTAAAAAAGTCCGTGTGTTGCTAACCAAAGGCAATAAAAACTCTCTTGGTTGAAACAACAAGTCTATTTTTCCTGTTTTTTTAAGCACCACAACGCCTTCTAAGGTTGCAATTATTTTAACAGCATCACTATTTTTATAAATTTTGGTGGGGTTGGTTAATGCAATCGCTTCGTTATTAAATTGTTCTTTACCCCATTTATAAACATAGCCTTGTTTGCTTAAAGCATAAGAGTAAGTGCTGACTGCCCCTATACTCACCACCTCCTTTAAATCATCCCCTTACCCACAAGTTTTATTTACCATTGACTGCCTGAGCAGCCTCAAGATAATCAGCTAATCTTAATAACCCTTTCCATAATGTTTTAGCTCCTGCATCACCATCGCCTTTACG
>DDBM01000119.1:0-1314 GCA_002333125.1 Moraxellaceae bacterium UBA2032
ATTGGTTTAGACAATGGCCAAGTCCTGTTTTTAGAGCAGAGGCGCAGCAAAAAGGCATTACATCTTCTTAACTGGTCTTGGAAGTAAACTTAAACATTATTTAAGGAAATAAATGCCTTATTCTTGTCATAAATCCCGTGTTGCGTTGCACTTCACACAGGTTACAATACTACAGCCATGTTGTGAAAGTTCCCTCTCCTATTAGGAAGAGCTAGGGTGAGGTTTAATTACGAGCATTGCGGGTAAATATCTGCAAAAAATAGGAAGACGCGCTATATACAACTTGTATAAATAACTCTATTTTGACTATACTTGTACTTTATATTGTACAGGTTGGAGGCATTTGTGAATGTTATTTCTTTTAGTCAAGCAAGAAGCAGCCTCAAGGCCGTATTAGACGGTGTGATTGATGATGCCGATTGCACCATTATTACGCGCCGCGATGCCGAAGATGCCGTTGTCATGTCGCTTAATCACTATAACAGTATTATGGAAACAGTGCATTTGTTGCGTTCGCCTGCTAATGCTGCTCATTTGGCAAAATCTATTAACCAATATCAACAGGCGCAAATTGTTGAAAGAGAGTTAATTGATGACTAGGCTATTAGCATGGACAGATGAAGCATGGAGTGATTATGTGTATTGGCAGGGACAAGACAAAAAAACATTAAAACGTATCAATCTGCTGATTACGGACTGTAAACGCTCACCATTTGAAGGAATAGGAAAGCCCGAAGCCCTTAAAGAAAATTTATCGGGATTTTGGTCAAGGCGTATTGATGATACAAATCGTTTGGTTTATGCCGTTAATGACAGCTATTTAACTATTATTTCGTGTCGTTATCATTATCAATTTTGAGCAACGAAACCCTTCACATTGATTGTGTTGATAAATCGCGGGTTTCCTATGTCAACCACACGCTACAGCCATGCTGTGAAAGTTCCCTCTCCTGTTAGGAGAGGGNNTAGGGTGAGGTCTAATTACTCAGCCGCCTTCTCACGCAAGCGAATACCTAACTCACGCAATTGTTTGCCTTCTACAGGTGCAGGCGCTTGGGTCATTAAACATTCAGCAGTTTTGGTTTTTGGAAAGGCAATCACATCACGAATTGACGTTGCGCCAGTCATTAACATTACCAAACGGTCTAAACCAAAGGCCAAACCACCATGCGGCGGCGCACCGTATTTTAAGGCATCTAACAAAAAGCTAAACTTTTCTTGGGCTTCTTCTTCGCCAATACCAAGGGCTTCAAAGACGGCTTTTTGCATATCTGGGTTGTAAATACGCAACGAACCACCGCCTAACTCCGTACC
>DDBM01000119.1:1324-12062 GCA_002333125.1 Moraxellaceae bacterium UBA2032
CCAAGTTTAACGCGTAATGCACCCATTGCGTCATTAACGACTTTGGCTTTGTCTGCACCAAAGAAAATCAAGTCGCCATTTTGTGCGCCAGTACGGTCAACAATGGTTTGCAACATCTCATCAGAAATATTTTTGATAATAGGGGACTGTAAGCCAGACTCTTTATCAACGCCGTTGTTGACTTTGCTTATGTCGTTGACTTTAATATAAGCCAAACCTCTTGCGCCATAAATACCCACAAACTTGGTGTATTCGTCAATTTTGCCGCGCGAAATTTCGCTGCCTTTAGGCACACACAAGGCCACAACACGGCCTTTAGGGTCGTTTGCAGGGCCTGCAAACACTTTAAAACCAGCGTCTTTGAGTACGTCAGCTACGTCAATTAATTCTAAAGGAATACGTAAATCGGGTTTGTCGGAGGCAAAACGACGCATCGCTTCGGCATAGGTCATACGCGGAAATTTATCAAACTTAACCCCTAATAAATCATCAAATAATTCGACGGCCATGCCTTCGGCAATGTTCATGATGTCTTCGTCATCCATAAAGGATGTTTCGATGTCAATTTGGGTAAATTCGGGTTGACGGTCGGCGCGTAAATCTTCATCACGAAAACATTTCGCAATTTGATAATAACGGTCAAAACCAGAGACCATTAATAATTGCTTAAATAATTGTGGCGATTGTGGCAAGGCAAAAAACGAACCTTGTTGAGTGCGTGAAGGTACTAAATAGTCACGCGCACCTTCGGGCGTGGCACGGGTCAAAATAGGTGTTTCTACGTCCAAAAAGCCGTGCTTATCTAAATAGTTGCGGATTTTGGTGGTTACTTGTGAGCGAAAACGCATACGTTGCAACATTTCGGGGCGACGCATATCCAAAAAGCGATATTTTAAGCGAATCTCTTCGCCAACATGAGAGAAGTCATCATTTAGGGGGAAGGGCGGTGTTTCGGAGCTGTTTAAAATATCAATTTCTTTGCCTAACACTTCAATCATACCACTGGGCATATTGGTGTTTTCGGTGCCTGCATAACGACGACGCACACGACCAGTAATTTTTAATACATATTCGCTGCGTGATTTGTCGGCAGTGGCAAAAGCTTGGGGGGTATCGGGGTCAATAACCACTTGCACCAAACCATCGCGGTCGCGCATATCCAAAAACACCACACCACCGTGGTCACGACGACGATGCACCCAGCCACAAAGGGTGACAGTTTGGTCTATATGAGATTCGTTTAAATTGCCACAATAATGCGTACGCATCATGATTATTACACCTAAAATTTATGCTGTTAAAAAGAGCGGCTTAAATTTACGCCTTTAACATAGAGTTTTTAAAATAGTTGGCCATTATGCCCGATAATGGCTCGTTTTTGAATGTTCATTTAAGAGAGTCGTGCTTAAAATTAGGAATGGTTAAGCCAGTTAACTTCCACTGTAGCAAGCCTTGGCGAGTAAAGGTAAACCTAAAGGGGTTGTCGGGCTGTTTTTTGTCGGCAACATCAATCACAAAATGGTCAAAATCTTGATAATATTTGTGCGTCACAATATCGTCTTGTTGGTGTGCTGTGTTAGCTGAGTTTTTNNGCAAAAGCATTCATGCCACTGTCGGTTTTGTTTTTTAATAGGCTTTGGCTCAGACTACCGTGTAAAGAGGCTTTTAGGCTTTCTTTAACTAATGGGTAGTCAATATAGCTATTTAAAGCTTGGCTATTATTGCTTTGTGCGGCTTCTTGCATTTGCTTGGCTGCATAATACGGCGAGCCATAAAACGCGGCACTAGCACCTAAAAAAAACACTAATAATAAAAACTTTTTCATTAATTAATCCGTCTTTTTAAACCTGACATTTGAATAACACGGGTGGCGATTTCTTCAACCGACATTTCGGACACATTCAAATATTTAAGGTTTTCGCTGCGATAAATACTTTCAATGGCACGTAGTTCTTGTTGACATTGCTGTGCGCTAGCATAACGGCTGTTAGCTTTACGCTCATTACGAATCGCAGTTAAGCGTTCGGCATCAATCATTAGGCCAAAAAGTTTATTTTTATGTTCTTTAAGGGCTTTGGGAAGGGTTTCGCCGTCTAAATCATCTTCGGTTAAAGGGTAGTTAGCGGCACGAATCCCAAATTGCATCGCTAAATAAATACAGGTGGGTGTTTTGCCTGAGCGTGATACGCCCACTAAAATAACATCGGCAGAATCATAATGACGGGTGCGTGCGCCATCGTCATTGTCTAAGGCAAAATGTACCGCATCAATTCGTGTTTTATAGGCGAGGGTGTCAACTGTATGTTTACCGACTTTATTGGTAGGTTGAATACACAGTTCTTCTTCTAATTTACCCACAAAAGTTTCAAACACATCAAACATACAGCCATTGGCTTTAGCAATAATTTGTCTAATCTGCTTATCAACAATAGTATCAATAATAATGGGCTTGCAGCCATCCTGCTCGGCAACTTCGTTAATTTTACGTACCGCTTGATGGGCGCGGTCTGGGTTATCAATATAAGGAAGCGTATACTCTTCAAAAGTGACGCTACCAAATTGGGCTAATAAACTGTGTCCTAGGGTTTCGGCGGTGATACCTGTTCCGTCAGAAATAAAAAATACACTGCGATTCATGTTTTGTTATCCTTTAGCGTTTGTACTAGGCGACGTAAGCCTTTATATTATGACCTAATGCCAATGGTGGCCAGTCTAAATCTTAATAATTCAAAGTCGCGTGTTAATGATGACACAGCTTTTAGTCTAATCTTATATTTTTTGAGCAACGTAGGGAGTGTAACCTTGGAAGCATTAGTATTGTGGTTTCAACAATTGGGTAAAAACGATGTTGAAGTCGTTGGTGGTAAAAACGCATCTTTAGGCGAAATGATTAGCAACCTAGCTAATGTTGGCGTTTCTGTTCCTAATGGTTTTGCAACTACCGCGCAAGCTTATCGTGATTTTTTAGAACAAAGTGGTTTAACAAAACGTATTAATGATGCACTAGATGGTTTAAATGTGGATGATGTGGTGCGCTTAGCCGAAGTGGGCAAGCAAATTCGTGAATGGATTGTAGCCACCCCATTACAACCTGCTTTAGAACAAGCGATTCGTGATAATTTTGCCAAAATTGCCGAAGGTAATGCCAATGTCGCGGTGGCGGTACGTTCCTCAGCAACCGCAGAAGATTTACCAGATGCCTCATTTGCAGGCCAGCAAGAAACCTTCTTAAATATTCGTGGCGTAGATAACGTTTTAATTGCGGTTAAAGAAGTGTTTGCTTCGTTATTTAATGACCGCGCTATTGCTTACCGTGTACATCAAGGCTACGAACATAAAAATGTGGCATTATCGGCAGGTATTCAACGTATGGTGCGCTCCGAGACGGGCGCATCTGGTGTGATGTTTACCTTAGACACTGAGTCTGGCTTTCGTGATGTGGTATTTATTACTAGCTCTTATGGTTTGGGTGAAATGGTGGTGCAGGGTGCGGTTAACCCTGACGAGTTTTACTTACACAAACCTACGTTAATGGCAAAACGTCCGTCTATTTTGCGTCGTAATTTGGGTAGCAAAACCCAAAAAATGATTTACGGCCAAACAGGTACTGCGGGTAAGTCAACGATTGTTGTGGATGTTGATAAACCTGAACGCTTAAAGTTTTCGCTATCAGATGCCGAAGCCACTGCTTTAGCCGAACAAGCTTTGATTATCGAAAAACATTATGGCCAGCCTATGGATATTGAATGGGCAAAAGACGGTGATGACGGTCAGTTGTATATTGTACAAGCACGTCCCGAAACCGTTAAAAGCCGCCAAAATGTAGGCACAATGGAACGTTATTTGCTCAAGCAAAAAGGCACAGTCGTATTGTGTGAAGGCCGCTCGATTGGTCAGCGCATTGGTTCTGGTCGTGTGCGTGTTGTTCGTTCAATTCGTGAAATGGACAAGGTTCAAGACGGTGATGTGTTAGTTTCTGATATGACCGATCCAGATTGGGAACCCGTTATGAAACGTGCCTCAGCGATTGTGACTAATCGTGGTGGTCGTACCTGTCATGCTGCTATTATTGCCCGTGAATTGGGTGTGCCAGCCATTGTAGGTTGTGGTAATGCAACTGAGTTGCTAAGCGATGGTATGGAAGTAACTGTGTCTTGTGCCGAAGGCGATACAGGTTTTGTTTATGAAGGTATGTTGGATTTTGAAATTCAAAAGAATTCTATTAATTCAATGCCTAAATTACCGTTCAAAATCATGATGAACGTCGGTAATCCAGACCGTGCTTTTGACTTTGCTCAAATTCCAAACCAAGGTATAGGTTTGGCGCGTTTGGAGTTTATTATCAATCGCATGATTGGTGTACATCCTAAAGCTTTGCTTAATTATGAAACTTTACCGCGTGATATTCGTAACGCAGTCACTAATCGTGCCGCAGGTTATGCCTCACCCATTGATTTTTATGTCGAAAAATTAGTCGAAGGTATTTCGACCTTGGCCGCAGCCTTTGCACCACAAAAAGTGATTGTGCGTATGTCTGACTTCAAATCCAACGAATACGCCAATTTAATTGGTGGCAAGTTGTATGAGCCAGAAGAAGAAAATCCGATGTTGGGTTTTAGAGGTGCATCACGTTATATCTCTGATAATTTCCGTGATTGTTTTGACCTTGAATGCCGCGCACTCAAAAAAGTACGTGATGAAATGGGTTTAACCAATGTCGAAATTATGATTCCGTTTGTGCGTACTACAGGTGAAGCCAAGCGAGTGATTGAGTTATTGGCAGAGAAAGGCTTAAAACGCGGTGAAAATGGCTTGCGCGTTATTATGATGTGCGAATTACCCACCAATGCTTTATTGGCCGATGAGTTTTTGGAACACTTTGATGGTTTCTCTATTGGCTCTAACGATTTAACCCAATTAACTCTTGGTTTAGACCGTGACTCTGGCATTGTGTCGCATTTGTTTGATGAGCGTGACCCTGCGGTTAAGTTCTTGCTTTCGCGTGCGATTCAGGCGTGTAAAAAAGCAGGTAAGTATGTGGGTATTTGTGGCCAAGGCCCTAGTGACCACCCAGACCTTGCTAAATGGTTAATGGACGAAGGCATTGATTCGGTGTCTTTAAATCCTGATTCTGTATTACAAACTTGGTTTTTCTTAGCAGAGAATCACGGTAAGTAATTTTTACTGTTGATTAATGTCGTTAAATTAAAGCCTCTTTTGAGGCTTTAATTTTTTTGGGACTAAAAATTTTCTTTTTCAATATACAAAAAAATATAATGTTTTATGGTATAGTGTTTTATCTTCAATAAATAAGAGAGCTATATCATGACTATCAATGCAGGTTTACGCTTAGTAGCAGGTTTTTTTGTTGTGCTTAGTGTTGCGCTAGGCTATTACCTTAATCCTTTATGGTTTTTATTTACAGTATTTGTAGGGCTTAACTTGATGCAATCTGCTATTACAGGTTGGTGTCCTATGTTTTGGATATTGGGTAAATTGGGATTTAAGAAAGAAGCTATTATCAATTAATCAGGAGAATTTTTGTGAATAAATGGCTGACGTTATTGGCATTTGGTATCAGTTATAGCGCGCAAGCGGAAGCGTTAAAAACCACCACAGTTGCTTATCGAGAAGTCGAAGCAACTTATGATAGTTTGGCGACTGCCGAAGCCGAACGTCAGTCAACGGTCAGCGCACAAGTAACGGGGCGTATTGTAGAAATTAATTTTAGGGTAGGCGATAGTGTCCAAAAAGGGCAAGTGATTATGCGTATTGACCCTAGTGTTGCTAATCAAGATGTGGCAGGGATGCAAGCGCGTGTTCACGAAGCCCAAGTACAACTAGAAAACGCCCAAAAACAATACAATCGTTTAAAAGATTTATTTAAACAACAATATGTTAGTCAGTCACAGCTTGATAAGGCAGAGGCCGATTTTAAAAGCGTACAAGCACAAGTTAATACACTTAAAGCAGGTTTAGGACAAAGTGCCACTCAACGAAACTTTGCCACAATTACTGCACCTTATTCGGGTGTGATGTCTGAGCTACATGTAGAAGTAGGTGAAATGGCCGTTGCAGGTAAAGCCTTAGCAACAGGCTACGACCCAAGCAATTTACGCGTCACAGCAAAAGTTCCACAAAGTTATATTGATGCGGTGCGCCTTAATCAAAAAGCTTATATCGAAATTACAGGCCAGCGTGAATGGTTAGCCACAAATGGTATGACTATTTTACCGTCAGCCGACCCACGTACTCATAGCACCGATATTCGTTTACGCTTACCCGTTAATAGCAAATTAGTGCCTAATCAATTGGCACAAGCGCATTTTGTCACAGGTATAGAGCGACGTTTGGTTGTGCCTGCGAGTAGTATTTTACGCCGCTCCGAATTAACAGCTGTTTATGTTATTCCTGCCAATAACCAAGCACAATTACGACAAATTAGAATAGGCAAAACCCTTGCTAATGGTTGGGTCGAAGTTTTAGCAGGCGTAAATAATGGCGAACGTATTGCCTTAGAGCCGATTGCTGCAGGGTTGGGGAAATAATTATGGGTATTTCTGGCCGTATAACCAAAGCATTTTTAACCTCTCAATTAACCCCATTATTAGCTATTATTGCTTTTCTCTTAGGACTCTTTGCCATTAGTGTAACGCCTCGTGAAGAAGAGCCACAAATTAATGTCACGATGGCCAATGTGATGATTCCTTTTGTTGGCGCAAGCTCGCACGATGTTGAAACCTTAGTCGCCACGCCAGCCGAGCAAGTGTTATCACAGATTCAAGGTATTGAGCATATTTACTCGGTATCACGTCCTAATATGGCAATTCTTACCGTCCAATTTAAAGTTGGGGTTGAACGTGGCGAAGCTATTGTTCGTTTGTACGATGCCCTAAATAGCCATAAAGATTGGCTTAATTCTGAGTTAGGTGTGGGTGAGCCAATTGTTAAACCTAAAGGCATTGATGACGTGCCTATTATGTCTTTAACATTATGGACAAAAGATAATCAACGTGCTGCTTATGATTTAGGGCAAGTGGCTCACAGTGCCGAAATCGAATTAAAGCGTGTTGCAGGCACTCGCGATGTTAAAACGATTGGTGCGACAGCGCGTGTTTTACGTGTGGACTTAGACAATGAACGTTTAAAAGCCAATGGTTTAAGTGCATTAGAAGTTGCAGGGGCACTAAAGCGCAGTAATATTGCCTTAGCCGCAGGCGATACTGTACAAAATAATCAAATTATTCATATTGAAACTAATGATTTTTTACGCTCACAAGATGATGTGGCTAATCTTGTTGTGGGTGTTTATCAAGAAAATCCTGTGTATTTATCAAATATTGCAACAATCAGCGATGGTGCGGATATTCCTAAAAATTATGTGTGGTTAGGAACAGGCGCGGCGGCTAAAACTAAAGGCTTTACGACAAGTGGTGAATTTCCAGCGGTTACCATTGCCATTAGTAAAAAATCGGGCGAAAACGCCGTCGATGTTAGTGAACGTTTAATACAACGGGTTGAAGAATTAAAAAATACCGTTATCCCTAGTGGTATCGAAGTGTCTGTTACGCGTGATTACGGCGAAACTGCCAATGATAAAGCGCAAAAACTGATTCAAAAGTTAATTTTTGCCACGTTTTCGGTGGTTGTTTTAGTGTTTTTTACCTTAGGCAAACGCGAGGCTCTTATTGTAGGAACGGCGGTATTATTAACCCTTGCCGCAACATTATTTGCTTCTTGGGCGTGGGGGTTTACACTTAATCGGGTGTCTTTATTTGCCTTAATATTTTCGATTGGAATTTTGGTTGATGATGCAATTGTGGTGGTCGAAAACATTCATCGGCGTATGTTGATTGACAACAAACCCTTATTAGAAGTCATTCCTTTAGCTGTGGACGAAGTAGGTAGCCCAACAATTTTGGCAACATTTACGGTAATTGCTGCTTTATTACCAATGGCCTTTGTGAGTGGTTTAATGGGGCCTTATATGAGCCCTATTCCCATTAATGCCTCTATGGGTATGGTGATTTCTCTTCTAATCGCTTTTATTATTACGCCTTGGTTAGCTCTTAAATTATTAAAAAGTGAACCTAGCAATCATACACACGATACCAATAGCGATAGCCGCTTGATGGCTATTTTTCGTCGTATCATGTCCCCATTTTTACAGATAGAAACAGGTCGCAAACGCCGTCATCAATTGTATGCAGGCATTGTTGTTTTAATAGTGTTGTCGGTATCGCTTGGTGTAGTCAAATGGGTGGTATTAAAAATGCTGCCCTTTGATAACAAGTCCGAATTTCAAGTGATTGTCGATATGCCCGCAGGCACGCCTGTCGAAAAAACCGCAGCCGTGTTGCATGATATGGGCGCGTATTTGGCGACTGTCAACGAAGTTACCGATTACCAAGCCTATGCAGGCACAGCCGCACCAATCAATTTTAATGGTTTAGTACGTCAATATTATTTACGCGCCGATGCCGAGCAAGGTGATTTACAAGTCAACTTAGTTGATAAACATCAGCGCAGCCGCAAAAGCCATGACATTGCAAACGACGTACGTCCCACATTAGAAAAGATTGCCAAAGTACATGGTGCAAATGTCAAAGTGGTTGAAGTGCCACCCGGCCCACCTGTGATGTCGCCGTTAGTAGCCGAAATTTATGGTGCAGATGAAACAGGCCGCGCCAACATCGCAAAGTCAGTACGTCAGGTGTTTGAAAAAAATGCCGATATTGTGGCTATTGATGACTCTTTACGTGCCACCGCGCTACAAAATCGCTTATTGATTGACCAAAACAAAGCCATGACGTTGGGTGTGACTCCACAAGCCATTGCCGAAACCTTAAACTTAGGGTTGAGTGGTGTTGATAGCTCAATGTTAATGGCGCAAGGGGCAAAATACGGCGTACCGATTCGTTTAACTTTGCCCGATAATCAAAAATCGAATCTTGATGAATTGTTAAAGCTAACTGTTAAAAGCAATGATGGCTCATTAATTAATTTATCTGATGTGGTGCAAGTCAAAGCCGAACATATTGACCCCATTTTGTATCACAAAGACTTATTGCCTGTAACCTATGTTTTTGCAGATATGGCAGGGCAATTAGATTCTCCTCTTTATGGTTTATTTGCTATGCGTGAGGCGATTCAACAACTCAAAATCCCGCATGGTGCTACGCTGCAAGAGTATTTTATTAACCAACCGTCTGACCCGTATCGTCAATATGCCCTAAAGTGGGATGGCGAGTCACAAATCACCTATGAAACCTTTAGGGATATGGGCATTGCCTATGGTGTTGGTTTGGTGTTGATTTATTTGTTGGTCGTGGCTCAGTTTAGGTCTTACTCCATTCCTGCGATTATTATGATGCCGATACCTTTAACGATTATTGGTGTAATGCCTGGCCATGCGTTATTGGGCGCACAATTTACGGCGACTTCGATGATTGGCATGATTGCCTTAGCAGGGATTATTGTGCGTAATTCGATTTTATTGGTCGATTTTATCAATTTGCGTTTAGCGAGTGGGGAGTTGTTAAGCGAAGCAGTAATTCAAGCCGCTGCTACACGTGCCAAACCGATTACTCTAACAGGCTTAGCGGCGATGTTAGGGGCGTTTTTTATCTTAGATGATCCGATTTTTAACGGTTTAGCGATTTCGTTGATTTTTGGGATTTTGGTTTCTACGCTGCTAACTTTAGTGCTAATTCCTGTGTTGTATTATGCGTTAAAGCGTCGTCAAGCCTAATAAAAAAGCCTCGTTTTACGAGGCTTTTTTTCAGCTATCTAAAAGATTAGTGCTGATGACCGCCTGCACCATGAACATGACCGTGTTCTAACTCTTCTGAGCTGGCTTCACGAATATCCATGATTTCAACATCAAAGTTTAAGTTTTGGCCAGCTAAAGGATGGTTACCATCAACAGTGATTTCGTCACCCTCAACCGCAGCAACGGTAACAACTTGCATACCGTAATCGGTTTGTGCATGAAATTGCATACCTGCTTCGATGTTTTCTACACCACCAAACAAATGCTTGGACACAACTTGTACTAACTCTGGGTTGTATTCGCCATAACCATCAGCTGCTGCAACATTCACAGTTAACTTGTCGCCAACGACTTTGCCAACTAAGGCATTTTCTAAACCAGGAATAATGTTTTGTGCGCCGTGTAAATACACTAATGGCTCGCCACCAGCAGAAGTATCAATCACTTGACCTTCATCATTAGTCAAAGTGTAAGCCATCGAAACAACGCTATCTTTAGAAATTTGCATAATAAAAACCTTTAGGCACAGAGGCCATTACAAAATTAGCCGACAATCATACTGTAATTTATCAATGTATGTATCATAAAAATGTAGGCTTTATGAAAATTGAGGCTTTATTTATGAAGCCTTTGCTATATGAGCTAATAACCACGAAAGTAAGTCGTAACGCACTTCGCTAGCATTAGTTTCGTGCAAAATATCATGGCGACCTTGATCATATAATTTTAAAGCGACCTCAGCTTTACGCACTTTGTTGTGCATTTTGGCTAATTTTGTTACGCCTTTGCCTTTGTGTCCTACAGGATCTTCTGTGCCTGCAAAAATATATACAGGTAAACTTTGGGGGATTTTTTTAATGTTAGCAGGCGTATAAATTTGCGATAAAGTCTTTAAAAAGTCGCGCCAATAGGCATTAGCCATTTGAAAACCACATAACTTATCGGCAACATAATGGTCAACCCATG
>DDBM01000119.1:12148-12621 GCA_002333125.1 Moraxellaceae bacterium UBA2032
TTATGAATCAAAGGCATGTCATCTAAAACCCCTTGCCAGTTTTGTGCTTTATCCACATTGCCTAGCGGTAGTTCAGATGATAAGCCATGACAGCGATGGTCATGGGCTAAAACACTAAAATGATGTTGATTAAAAAATGCAGCCACATCATCATAATTACCACTATGCTCAGCCATACCATGCACAATATGAATAACGGCACGTGGCGTTGCAACAGGCCAATGGCGTAGCGGAATTTTATGGCCATCTGGTGTGGGTAAATATATTAAAGTCGCTTCTGTACTAAGATGCGGATTGTTCATTCTATAACCTAAAATCAAAATTTATACGGAATTTATTATGCACGCAGCCTGTCATTATACTATTAAGGCTTATCAACCCAGTCAGCACTTTTTTCAAGTGTCGCTACTTATACGCCAACCTGACCCTCAAGGGCAAATAGTATGGCTGCCAAATTGGATTTTGGGTAGCTA
>DDBM01000078.1:0-2818 GCA_002333125.1 Moraxellaceae bacterium UBA2032
AAAAACTTAACCTAACGCGCCACAAGGATGAACGGTGTTTAATTGCTGATGAATGGATATTGCATGTCGATAAACGGTATATTTTTGTAGATAAACGGCGTTCTGGGCGGTGGAAAATGTGCATTTAAGTGATGTGTATGGTTAATCGTTTTTTGAGGGCATCCATTTGGCTAAAATACGGCGTAATGATTTCATTTCGACGGGTTTTGACAGGTAATCATCCATACCTGCCACTAAACAGCGTTCTGTTTCGCCGCGCAGCGCATTAGCGGTAAAAGCAATAATAGGAATATGTTGATTGAGGTCTTTTTCGGCGAGACGAATGGCGTGCGTTAATTCAAAACCATCCATTTCGGGCATGTGGCAATCACTAATGAGCAGAGCAAAACGATGTTGTTGCCAAAGATCAAAGGCAATTTTTCCGTCGTCAGCTAGTCGGCAAGTATAGCCTAAATGCGAGAGTTGTTTTTCGATAACCTTTTGATTTACTGGATTATCTTCCGCAACTAAAATTAATTGTCCTTGTTGTTCTGCCTCAGAATAAGTGAGTCGTGTTTGTGCGTTGGGGTGCGATTCTTTAAAAGGAATCCCCAGTGCTTGCGCGCTTTTTTTACCACTGGCGATTTGTAAGGCTAGCCATAAATCTTCACGTCGCAAAGGCGATATCCATAGGCGAATCATGTTGGCGGGTAAACTGTGACTGGTACTAGATTTGTCATGGCGAAAGGTTAACAATAAGGTCGGCAAATGGGCTAGCGCGGATGTGGGCGTAGGCCATAAAGAGCCTAATATTAAGACAGGTTTTATTGAGGAATGAATTTTGCCAATATGTACTTCTGTTTCAAGTAAACTGTCAAAAATGTGTAAATGTACACCCCAATAATGCAAATAAGCACAGATGTTTCGTCTAAGAATGTTTTGCGGTAACACGGCAATGACGTGAACATCATTTAATTGATCGAGTTGACTTGCTTGTACGGTTTGAGCCAGAGGAAGGTGTAAAAACACACTAAAACAACTGCCAAAACCAACAAGACTATTGACCTCAATGTAACCACCCATCATTTCGACTAATTTGCGGCAAATAGATAAGCCTAAACCTGTACCGCCATAATGACGTGTGGTTGAACTTTCGGCTTGGGTAAAAGGCTCAAACAAGCGGTGAATCGATTCGGGTGTCATACCAATGCCATCATCTTCAATTTGTAGCACTAAGTCGATGGCATCATCATGTAAGGTAATAAGTTCAGCACGAAGTTGGATTAAGCCATATTTTTTAGGCGTGGCATGGGTAAACTTAATGGCATTACCGCATAAATTAAATAAGACTTGCCTTAATCTCACAGGGTCGCCCATGAGTAAGTCAGGAATATTGGGATTAACAAAGCAATTTAAAGTGAGTTGTTTTTGCGTGGCATTGGGCATTAAGGTTTCGGCTACACCTTCTAATACCTCACTTAAAGAAAAACTGATTTTTTCTAAACCTAAACGTCCTGCTTCAATTTTGGAAAAATCTAAAATATCGTCAATCAGATTTAATAACACAAATGAAGATTCACGCACGGTGTTGAGCATCTTGTGTTGGTCGTGATCGAGTGCTGTTTCTCGTAACAAATCAATCATGCCAACGACACCATTCATTGGTGTTCTAATTTCGTGGCTCATCATCGCCAAAAATAAACTTTTTGAGGCGTTAGCGGCTTCAGCTTGCACTTTCGCTTCTTGTAAATGTTCGTTGGCTTGTGCTAAAGCGGCGGTACGGTCAATCACCCGTTGTTCTAATTCTTGATTGAGTTTCAAAATCGCTTGTTCAGAATTTTTATGCTCAGTAATGTCTGTGGCAACAGTTAACACACCGAGTAAGTTATCGCCATTAAAGTGAAATGGGATTTTTGTGACATGAAAAAAGCGGTCGCCAGTATGAGTTGCTAATGTTTGCTCAGGAATATCGACACGAACATTATTGAGACGTACCGTGGTATTAGCGGATTGAGCGGTTGCCAGCCAGCCGCTCTCAATATCCGCTTGTGGGGCAATGTCCTTGGTTGAGCGCCCTAAAATATCGTGGATATTGACGTTATGGGCATTGGTATAAGACACATTAGCTAAAATCATGTGGTCTTCATGATCAATGGCATAAATTTGTTGCGGTAATAAATCAATAATATGTTTGAGATGCGTTTCACTGCTTAATAATTTTGACTCCGCTTGCAACAAACTTTGTACTTGTTTAACGAGGGTGTCAGTAGCGTGTTGATAATCTTGTTGTAGTTCATCCAAATTGCGAGTCACGCGGGCAAGTGTACGTTGTAAGTCGATATTTTGGTCTTGAGTAATAGTTAAACTTTCTAGGGTGCTCAGTAATGGCTGAACAAGGTGTATTAAATTATTTTCAGCCATGAGTGGAATACTCATCAACCAAAAGTGGGTACTCAATTGCTTGAGCGTGCATTCATTGGCGGAGAACACCAGTACGCCTTTGACTTTAGTTAAACGTTGCTCAACTTGCTGCACTAACGCCGAGTGATTGTCAGTATAAATAGCAAATACCCGACTCAGTAAATCTTTACGTGTCGGCTGTGCAAAAATAAAGCCTAAAGGGGGAGGGTTGACGGTGCTGAGAAATAAGGTGGTCATGAGCCGATCAACAANNCTGCACAACTGACAATAATTGCCGCGACAGGATTAATGTTGTTTTCAGCCGCCGCTAATGCCGCAAGTTGATAGGTTTCTTCAATGATCAGCTCAGGTTGTGCTAAACAGACTTGCACTTTTTGCCCAGCCGCAATACCGCCGTATAGATGTAAGGTGTTTTCAC
>DDBM01000078.1:2870-5163 GCA_002333125.1 Moraxellaceae bacterium UBA2032
TGAGGACTTCGTGATTGGCATATAAAGCGCATTTGTGCCACTGTTGATCGTCAGCCGCAAAGCCGCCAATGACAGGGACATGAATTTCATGCTCTAAGACGCTTTCGACTAAAGAAGCGTCGGTGTGAAAATCAGAGACCATAAAAAAAAGACTGGCGTGTTGATGGTGTTGCAGCGCAGTACGTGTGGCTAAAATGGGATCTGCTGAGACATTTTTACCAATATGCAACTGCCATTGAATCGCGCCGTCACTGTTGAGGCCGAGCGCCGAAGCACCAAAATCGTTTGCGCCTTCAGTTTCATAAAAACCATCACCACTATTGCCAATAACAAGACAGTCTTTTTCTAAACCATCATGTAGGCCTTCAAGAATGTCAGCACTGTCAGCATAGTCAATCGTGGTAAACAAAAGGACAACTTCTGGCATTAATGGCTTAAGTCGCTCACCTAAATAAACCCCAGCCCGATAAGCATCAGCGATTTGTGTGGCGGCAGACAGTGCGCGCATGACCTCATACTCCTTCATGAAACGGTACATAACAACAGCAATTGGTGTATTACATTTAACCTTCAATCTTAAAGATGATGTAGCACGATTAAATCAGCTTCGCCAGTTTTGTGTGTAAAAATGTTAGCTAGTCCAAGATGTAATCAGCGCAAACAATCCTGTTGAGATGTTTTTTTAACATAAGTACCTAAGCAAAAGTTTCACCGCTTATGGTGAGCCTGTCGAACCATTGACAGCCAGCATTTCGACAAGATCAGTGTGAACGGGAAATGTAAACAAACTTTCGCATGGGTACTTCGCAAAGTTGCATCACTATTGTGTCATAGAAAATTAAAAAACGTCTAATCGGTTATTAATTGGTCAAAATAGCCAAAATAGCAACAATTCGCGTTATCATGTGCCAACTTTCAGACCATAGGGAATAACCATCTTGCAACACTTTCGATTTTCTTTCATTTTTACCTTTATCTGTTTAGGTTTGTCGGCATGGTGGGGCTTTAGCCACGGCCCAGAAGCAGGCATTAATAACATGTTTAAAGTGTTATTGATTACCGCTATTTTGGCAGTGATGGAAGTATCTTTATCTTTTGATAATGCCGTTGTTAACGCCTCAGTATTACGTCATTGGGATCATTTTTGGAAAACTATCTTCTTAACAGTCGGTATTTTGATTGCTGTTTTTGGTATGCGTTTGATTTTCCCTCTGCTTATCGTGGGTGTAACCGCGGATATGAGCATGGTTGAAGTGGCTCGTTTAGCCTTAGATGACCCTAAAGCCTATTCCGAAAAACTCATGGCTCATCATGCCGAAATTGCCGCTTTTGGTGGTTTGTTCTTGTTGTTGGTATTTCTTAACTTCTTTTTTGATGATGAAAAAGATACCCATTGGTTTCACTGGTTAGAACATAGATTAGCAAATTTGGCTAATGTTCCTGCCATGTCGGTATTTATTGCATTAGTCGCATTATTAGTCATGGTGAGTGCTGTGGAAGGCGAAACCAAGTTGGTCGTCACTCTTGCAGGTATTTGGGGTGTTGTGGTTTATGTAGGGGTAAAAGCACTAGGACATTTATTGGAAAGTAGTGGTAGTGATGATGACGAGGACGAAAAAACATCTTCAGGTGCATCAAGTAAAATTGTTAAAGCGGGCATTGGTGGCTTTTTGTATTTAGAAGTGCTGGATGCTTCTTTTAGCTTTGATGGCGTGATTGGCGCGTTTGCGATTACCAGTGATGTTGTCGTTATCATGTTGGGTTTAGCGATTGGCGCGATGTTTGTGCGTTCGATGACCATTTATTTGGTCGAAAAAGGCACATTAGAAGCCTATATCTATCTTGAGCATGGCGCACATTATGCGATTGGTGCATTAGCATTGATTATGTTGTTTAGTGGTACTGGTGTGCATGTGCCTGAAGTATTAACAGGATTGATTGGTGTGGCATTTATTGTGTGGGCAGTGATATCTTCGATTAGCCACAGTAAAAAACAAGCGGCATAACACAAAATAGTGAGCGGCAATGAAATTTGCTCAGGCTACTATTTAGTGGTTGTTAGAATAAAGGGTGCAGCCGATGCACCCTTTATTTTTGTTTTTTATTTGCAAATGATGTTTTTGGTAACAATTCTGCTATAAATCAAGGTTTGAATAATTGGCTAAAATCGCCATATTCATAGCCACTATTATTTAGAAAAAAGCACAAGGAGTATCAGCATGGCACTTAGTCTGCAAAAAGGTGGTAATTTAAGTTTAAGTAAAGCAGCCTCCAATTTAAGCAATATCGTCAT
>DDBM01000201.1:0-4946 GCA_002333125.1 Moraxellaceae bacterium UBA2032
ACAACGTGCCATAAACTTCATCGGTAGAAATATGTAAAAAGCGAAAATCTTGCTTTTGAGGAATAGATAAAGTTTGCCAATAAGCGCGTACTGCTTCTAATAAATGAAACGTTCCAACAATATTAGTTTCAATAAAGGCACTAGGACTAGAGATAGAGCGGTCAACATGACTTTCGGCGGCAAAATTAAGCACCGCACGCGGCTGATATTGCTGTAATAATTGCTTGACTAACAGGCTATCGCCTATATCGCCTTGCACAAAAATATGGCGTTTATCATGGGCTAAACCTTGTAAAGAGTATAAATTACCTGCATAGCTTAATTTATCTAGGTTGATAACCGTTTCATTGCTTAGGCCAAGCCAATCTAACACAAAATTAGCCCCGATAAATCCTGCTCCACCCGTAATTAATATTGTCATGGCTTAAAACCTATTGTATGGGCTTATGATGTTTTAATAATATAAGCCCTCACACTAACTTACTCTACTGTTACCGATTTTGCCAAATTACGTGGTTGGTCAACGTCTGTACCTTTAATCACCGCCACATGATAAGACAATAATTGCAAGGGGATGGTATAAATAATCGGGGCAACTTCATCAGCAACACTAGGAATCCCCAATACAGTAATACCCTCTTCTGTAGCAATTTTTGTGTGATGGTCGGCAAATACAAATAACTGACCGCCACGCGCCCGAACTTCTTGTAGGTTTGATTTTAACTTATCAATCATGTCGTTATTAGGTGCAACCACAACAACAGGCATATCGTTGTCCACTAAGGCCAAAGGCCCATGTTTTAACTCACCTGCGGCATAAGCTTCGGCATGAATATACGACACTTCTTTGAGTTTTAATGCGCCTTCCATAGCCACAGGATACTGTGCGCCACGCCCTAAAAATAAGGTATGGTGCTTTTCACCAAAGGCGGCGGCCATGCGCTCAATGGCTTTATCTAAGCCCAAAACACTTTCTAAAACAACAGGTAAATTTTGCAATTGACGTACAATTTTAGCTTCGGTTTCATGGTTTAAACGTTTATGTGTGCGACCTGCCGACAACACTAACAACATGAGCGCAACCAACTGCGTGGTAAATGCTTTAGTTGACGCAACACCAATTTCTGGCCCTGCATGGGTAATAAATGATAAATCTGACTCGCGCACTAAGGTCGATGTAGGCACATTACAAATACATAAAGCGGCCAATAAACCTTTCTTTTGTGCTTCGCGTAATGCCGCTAAAGTATCTGCGGTTTCACCCGACTGAGAAATAGTCACAAATAAGGTATTTTCGGGAAGTACCGTTTCGCGGTAACGATATTCACTGGCCACTTCGACATTACACGAAATACCTGCAATACCTTCAAACCAATAACGCGCCACACAACCTGCATGATAACTGGTGCCACAGGCAATAATTTGAATGTGCTTAACCTTGGCTAACACCTCTAAAGCTTTAACACCAAAGGCGTGAGGATGGACGATACCGTCTTGAATGCGACCATCTAAAGTACGCTGAATCGCTTGAGGCTGCTCATAAATTTCTTTGAGCATATAATGGCGATAACCACCTTTATCACTATTATGTAATTGAGCATCTAGCTCAGTAATAGGATGCTGAATCGCCTGACCTGCTTCGTTATACACTTTGACTTCGTCACGAAAGACTTCGGCCATGTCGCCTTCGTTTAAATACAAAAAGCGATTAGTAACAGGCAATAAGGCTAATTGGTCAGAGCCAATAAAGTTTTCACCAATCCCTAAACCTATCACTAACGGTGAACCACGACGTACTGCGATTAAGCGGTCAGGCTCAGAGGCGCGAATAATGCCTAAGGCATAAGCACCCTTTAAATAATTGACAGAAACTTTAATCGCTGCAAATAAATCATGCGTGTGTTGTAATTCGCGATGTACAAGATGCGCCACAACTTCGGTATCGGTTTGCGAAACAAACTCATAACCTTGAGCCTTTAACTCATGGCGTAATTCTTCATAGTTTTCAATAATGCCATTATGTACCACGGCAATATCACCCGACACATGAGGATGGGCATTATCTTGAGTCGGTGCGCCATGGGTTGCCCAACGGGTGTGAGCAATACCAATATGGCCTAAAATTTGCGCTGCTTCGGCGGCTGCTTCTAATTCGCGTACTTTACCAGAGCGTCTTTCTCTAATAATGCTGTTGTTGTTAATAACAGCCAAACCAGCAGAGTCATAACCACGATACTCTAAACGCTTTAAACCTTCTACCAAAATAGCGGTGACATTACGTTCGGCCACTGCGCCTACAATTCCACACATGATATTTCTCCTAAAATTTATTTTTGTTTACGTGGCCGTTGCCAACCTTCAATATTACGTTGAATACCACGAGCCACCGCTAAATGGTGTGCGGGTACATCTTTAGAAATGGTTGAGCCTGCGCCCGTTGTTGCCCCTTCACCAATGGTGACTGGTGCAATCAAAGAGGTGTTTGAGCCTATAAAGACATCTGCCCCAATAAGGGTTTGAGACTTATTAGCCCCATCATAATTACAAAAAATCGTGCCTGCACCAATATTAGCGCGTTCAGCAATATCACTATCACCCAAGTAGGCTAAATGATTTGCTTTAGCACCATCAGCCATGATGGTATTTTTAGTTTCGACAAAATTGCCAATATGTACATTTGCACCGAGTTTAGTGTGAGGACGTAAGCGTGCAAAGGGGCCAATAATGGCATTTGCTCCGACTTCTGCTCCCTCCAATACCGAATTGGCGCGAACTTCTACCCCATCACCTAAGACACAGTTTTTAAGCACACAATTTGAGCCAATTTTTACGCCGTTGCCTAATTGGTTATGGCCTTCTAAAATCACGTTAACATCAAAAGAAACATCCATGCCAATCGTAACTGTACCGCGTACATCAAAACGGCTTGGATCAATGACGGTTGCGCCTGCACGCATTAAGTCATCTGCTTGCAAATGCTGATAAACACGCTCCAAAGTGGCTAATTGTAGTTTATCGTTAATACCTTCAACTTCCCATGCCGCTTGAGGTTGATGGGTACGCACGACCACACCATGATTCACCGCTAAAGCAATAATATCCGTTAAATAGTATTCGCCTTGTGCGTTATTATTTTTAAGCGTTGGTAACCATTGGTGTAAATGCTCATTAGGCACACACAAAATACCTGTATTGACTTCGGTAATTTGCTTTTCGGCTTCTGAAGCATCTTTTTGCTCTACAATCCGTTGTACTACGCCACCCTCACGCACAATACGGCCATAACCTGTAGGATTTGCTAAGTTGACACTTAACAAACCAAGACTAGAGGCATCAGTGACTAAATCTAAAAGTTTTTGTAAGGTTTCGGGCGTGGTTAATGGCACATCACCATATAAAATCAGCGTCTTGCCCGTTTCTGGCAATTGTGATAAGGCCACTTGCACCGCATGACCTGTACCTTTTTGTTCAGCTTGTAATGCCCAAGCTATAGACGCATCGCTAAAATGTTTTTGTACTAGCTCACCGCCATGTCCATAAACCACAATGGTACGAGCCGTTTGCAGCTTTTGTGCTGTTTCTAATACATGCGCTAATAAGGGCTTAGCCGCTAAAGGCTGCATCACTTTAGGCAGAATAGACTTCATGCGAGTTCCTTTACCCGCCGCTAAAATAAGTACACTCAATTCCATCTTTAATTACCTTTGGACTTACGCTTTACGCTGCGTAAATCATCACTTAAAAAACAAAAAAGGCAGCATAATGCTACCTTTTTGAGGATATTTTGCATTGTGGCGACACAATACAATAAAACCCATTACTTATGCACGATTTTTTAGCTGTTGCAAGGTACGTAAACGACCTGCTGCTTCAGCTAGTGCTGCTAGTGCTGCACCTGTATCCAATTCGGACTTTTGGTTTTGTAAAGCAGCTAATGCTGCGCTACGCGCCTCAATAGCAGCTGCTTCATCAATCGAATCAGCACGCACAGCCGTGTCAGCTAAAATAGTGACTACATGAGGCTGTACTTCTAATACACCACCCGACACATAAAACACTTCTTCTTCGCCATTTTCTTTAACAACACGAACAGGACCTGGATCAAGTTGTGTTAGCAAAGGCGCGTGACCTGGCAGTACACCAATATCACCTACTCGACCATGCGCGATTAACATTCTAACGCTACCTGTGTAGATAGCTTCTTTAATGCTAACGATATCGCAATGTAAGCTGTTTGCCATTTATTAGGCCTCCACGCTGGTGAGTTGAGTTATGACAAACTAAGCATAGGGTACATATAATTACCCTATGCTATTGTTTCATCAAACTTTTTTAGATTTCTCTACCGCTTCTTCAATACCACCAACCATGTAGAACGCTTGCTCTGGTAATTGGTCGTATTCACCCGCCAAAATACCTTTAAAGCCACGAATAGTTTCTTTTAAAGAAACGTATTTACCCGGTGAACCTGTAAATACTTCGGCTACATGGAACGGCTGAGATAAGAAACGTTGAATCTTACGCGCACGGAATACAATGAGTTTGTCATCTTCAGACAATTCATCCATACCCAAAATAGCAATAATATCTTTTAACTCTTTATAACGTTGCAACACGGTTTGTACACCACGCGCTACATTATAATGCTCTTCACCCACAACTAACGGGTCTAATTGACGGCTAGTAGAATCTAATGGGTCAACCGCAGGATAAATACCCAAAGAAGCGATATCACGGCTCAATACAACAGTTGCGTCTAAGTGAGCAAAGGTTGTTGCTGGTGATGGGTCAGTCAAGTCATCGGCAGGAACATAAACGGCTTGTACCGAGGTAATAGAACCCGACTTAGTCGAAGTAATACGCTCTTGTAACACACCCATTTCTTCAGCCAATGTCGGTTGATAACCTACCGCAGAAGGCATACGGCCTAACAATGCAGAGACTTC
>DDBM01000201.1:4971-35263 GCA_002333125.1 Moraxellaceae bacterium UBA2032
CGCCAGAGTCTTTCATTTCGTGATAGAAGTCGTTACCTTCACGAGTACGCTCACCAACACCAGCAAACACAGATAAACCTGCGTGAGCTTTAGCGATGTTGTTGATTAATTCCATCATGTTAACGGTTTTACCAACACCAGCACCACCGAACAAACCCACTTTACCACCCTTAGCGAATGGGCAAAGTAAGTCAATAACCTTGATACCTGTTTCTAACAACTCTGTAGAACCAGATTGCTCGGCATAGCTAGGGGCTTTACGGTGAATAGACCACGTCTCTTTTTCACCAATAGGGCCAGCTTCGTCGATGGGGCGACCCAACACATCCATAATACGACCTAAGGTCGCTGTACCGACTGGTACAGAGATAGGTGCATTGGTGTTAGTCACGGGCAACCCGCGCTTTAAGCCTTCGGTTGAACCCATGGCAATAGTACGCACAATACCATCACCAAGTTGTTGTTGCACTTCTAAGGTAGTGGCTGTGCCATCTACTTTTAAAGCGTCATAAATTTTTGGCACGCTGTCGCGCGGAAATTCAACATCAATAACCGCACCGATAATCTGAACGATTTGACCGCTGCTCATCGGGATTTCCTCTTAAAACTGACAATACTGAATTCTTGAGAGTTTGCATTTGAGTTAAATATCATTTAACTCTACCTCAAACCTCTGTATTAAACCGCGGCAGCACCACCCACGATTTCAGAAATTTCACGTGTAATCGCTGCTTGACGTAATTTGTTATACACCAATTGTAAGCTGCGAATTAAATCACCCGCGTTATCCGTTGCCGCTTTCATAGCGACCATACGGGCGGCTTGTTCACACGCGATGTTTTCAACTACACCTTGATAAACCTGCGATTCGATAAATCGTACCATCAACGCATCTAACAAGGGAGCTGCTTCAGGCTCGTACAAGTAATCCCAACTATGCTCACGCTTTAAAGGCTGATCGCCATTGTCTGCGCTTAACGGCACTAATTGGTTCACTACTGGTTTTTGCGTCATTGTATTAACAAATTGGTTATTGACCAAATAAATACGGTCAATCTCTCCTCTATCAAAGGCATCCAACATCACTTTGACAGCACCAATTAATTGCTCTAACGAAGGGGTATCACCTAATTGCGTTTTTACTGCAACAACTTTACCGCCTACCGATTTAAAGAAAGTAGTGGCTTTTTGGCCAACCAAGCAGAATTCTGCTTCTACGCCTTGCTCGCGCCATGACTTAACCGATTGTACCGTGCGTTTAAACAAATTAATATTTAAACCACCACACAAACCACGGTCAGAAGATACCACAATATAACCCACACGCTTAACAGGTCTATCAACCATATAAGTATGTTTATACTCAGGATTAGCTTGCACTAAATGGGCGATAACACGACGCATTTTTTCGGCATAAGGGCGACCTTGTGCCATACGTTCTTGCGCTCTACGCATTTTTGACGCAGCAACCATTTGCATGGCTTTAGTAATTTTCTGCGTACTTTTAATGCTTACTACTTTGCTACGAATCTCTTTTAAGCCTGCCATAGTCTCACCATTAACTGATTACGCCAGCATCACACAACATGACACTGGCATCACCTAGAAATTACCAAGACTGAGTAGCTTTGAAGGTTGTTATGCCTTTACGTAGCTCAGCTTCAATGTCTTTGTCATAGTTAGCAGTCGCATTAATGTTATCCATCAACGCCTTGCACTGACTATTCATATAGCTATGTAATGCAGCTTCAAAAGCCCCAATTTGGGCGACGGGCACATCTAACAAGTAACCTTCGTTAGCGGCAAAAATAGATACGGACATATCGGCAATGCCTAATGGCGCATATTGTTTTTGCTTCATTAACTCAGTAACACGTTGGCCATGTTCTAATTGCTTACGGGTTGCTTCGTCTAAGTCGGAAGCAAACTGAGCAAACGCAGCCAATTCACGATATTGAGCCAACGAGGTACGAATACCACCCGACAATTTCTTGATGATTTTGGTTTGAGCCGCACCACCCACACGAGACACCGAGATACCCGCGTTAACCGCAGGACGAATACCTGAGTTAAACAAACTGGTTTCTAAGAATATCTGGCCGTCAGTAATAGAAATTACGTTGGTTGGAACGAAAGCAGATACGTCGCCTGCTTGAGTTTCAATGATTGGCAATGCGGTCAAAGAACCTGTTTTGCCTTTCACTTCGCCATTTGTAAACTTCTCTACATATTCTTCGCTAACACGCGAAGCACGCTCTAACAAACGCGAATGTAAATAGAATACATCACCTGGATATGCTTCACGACCTGGTGGACGACGCAACAACAAGGAGATTTGACGATATGCAACAGCTTGCTTCGACAAATCATCATAAATAATTAACGCATCTTCACCACGGTCACGGAAGTATTCGCCCATCGTACAACCAGAGTACGGAGCCAAGAATAACATCGCCGCAGGTTCAGAAGCAGAAGCAGCAACCACAGTGGTATAAGCCATTGCGCCTGTTTCTTCTAATTTGCGTACTACGTTAGCAATGGTCGATTGTTTTTGACCAATAGCCACATAGACACATTTAATGCCAGAAGTTTTTTGTGCAATAATCGCATCAATGGCCATCGCAGTTTTACCTGTCTGACGGTCACCAATGATTAATTCACGTTGGCCACGACCAACAGGAATCATCGCATCAACGGCCTTGTAACCTGTTTGTACAGGTTGNNCCTTCTTGAAGGTTTAAGTAGTCACCCAAAACAACAGCACCAACCGAATCTTGCTCTAAGTTTAGAGCCATACCGAAGATGCCGCCATCGAACTCAATCATTTCGCCATACATTACATCAGCTAAGCCATGAATGCGGACGATACCATCAGATACCTTCACTACTGTGCCTTCGTTACGGGCTTCAGCAGTGGCGTTGAGATCGCTAATACGCTGTTTAATCAGCGAGCTGATCTCGGAAGGATTCAGTTGCTGCATGATGCGCTGTTCCTCAAAAATTATGTATTCAGGGTGGCACTCAATTTTGCCAACTTTCCGCGCACGGAAGCATCAATCACCAAATCGCCCGTACGGACAACGATACCACCAATTAAGGCTGTATCAACTTCGGTACGGATGTTAATACGACGATCAAGTTTTACTGCTAATTGCTTGGCTAATGCTTCTTGTTGCTCATCACTCAGTGCAAAAGCACTGGTCACAACAACATCAGCCGTTTTTTCGCTTTTAGCTTTTTCGTCTTCGTATAAATCAGCGATTGCTGGCAGTGCCATCAAACGTTTGTTAGCTGCGACAAGACCTAAAAAGTTACGCACACTGGCAGATAACTCGCCACCGCAGGCAGCAAACAATGCCGCTGTTTGTTCGGCAACAGTCATGCTTGGGCGTGACAGGTAACGAGCAAATGCTTCATCTTGAACAATAGCCGCTGCAAGAGCCAACTGGTTTGACCAAAGAGCCAATTCCAATTTGCCTTCAGCATTGGCATATTCAAATGCTGCCTTTGCGTACGGACGTGCCACAGTGGTTAATTCAGCCATGTTCACTGTCTCTTAGAGAGTTATAGCTCAGTTGCCAATTGATTTAACATTGCCGCGTGTGCTGCTGCATTCACTTCAGCTTGTAAAATCTTTTCTGCACCAGCGATTGCTAAAGCAGCAACTTGAGCGCGTAACACATCACGCGCACGATTGCTTTCTTGTTCAATCTGTTCGCGGGCTTGCGCTTTAACACGCTCACTCTCTGCTTGAGCTTGCGCTTTAGCTTCTTCAACCAACTGGCTTGCGCGACGATTTGCTTGTTCTAACAATTGAGCAGTTTGCTCTTTTGCAGCTTTTAACTCTTGAGCCACTTGCTCTTGAGCCGTTTTCAAATCATCTTGAGCTTTGCTCGCAGCATTTAAACCGTCTGCGATTTTCTTTTGCCGATCGGCAAGTGCTTTTGTTAGAGGAGGCCACACAAACTTCATGCAAAAATACACGAAGATTGCAAAAGAAATAGCCTGACCTAACAAAGTTGCATTAATATTCATGCTAACACCTCATTTGGCAGTTGCAGTGGATATGCGCCTAAGCGACTTATTAACCGTTAAGCAAGCCAATGAATGGGTTGGCAAATACAAAGAACAAGCCAATACCTACACCAATCATTGGTACAGCATCAAGCAAACCAGCAACAATGAACATTTTAACTTGTAATTGTGGTGCCAATTCTGGTTGACGTGCTACGCCTTCCAAAAATTTACCACCTAACAAACCAAAACCAACAGCAGTGCCTAGTGCGCCAAAAGCAATCAGGATAGCGGCGGCGATAGCGGTCAAGCCAATCACGGTTTCCATTGCGTATTACCTCAGTTAGTAGTCAAAAGAAAAGGGAATTAAATTAGTGGTGTTCACTAGCCATACTTAAGTACACAATGGTTAGCATCATAAAAATAAATGCTTGCAGGGTGATAACCAAAATATGGAAGATAGCCCAAGGAACAGACAACATCCATTGCAAACCAAAAGGTAGCAAGGCGATTAAGATGAAAATCAATTCACCAGCATACATATTGCCAAATAACCGCAAACCTAAAGAAACGGGCTTTGCAATCAAAGTCACGCCTTCTAAAATTAAGTTAATTGGAATAAAGAACATTTTTAATACTGGATTTTTAGGATTAAACGGATTTAAAGCTAACTCGCCTGCAAAACCGCCAACACCTTTCATCTTTATGCTGTAAAAAAGCACTAAAAAGAACACAGAAATAGACATACCTAAAGTAATATTCGGGTCGGTTGAAGGCACTACTTTCATGTAATGCAAACCCAACGCCTGAGCTACCACAGGAATAAAATCTACTGGAATTAAGTCCATCAGATTCATTAAGAAAATCCAACAGAAAATAGTCAATGCGAGTGGCGCAATCAGCGCAGACTTACCGTGAAAGGTATCTTTGACGTTAGTGTCAACAAACTCAACAATCATTTCGACAAAATTTTGTACGCCACTAGGCACGTCACTGCTTGCTTTTTTAGCAACAGAACGAAACACCAAACAAAACAACAAACCTAAAGCAATCGACCAACCCAAAGAGTCAACATGAAATGCCCAAAAGCCCATGTCTTGCGCGTCTTGCGCGGTATGAGCAAATGACCAACCATGTTCTGGATGATTTCCATAAGTAAGGTTAGTCAGGTGATGCTTGATGTATTCCGTAGAATTTCCAGCCATATTGCACCTATTAAGGCCTATCTCTTAACGCATCCCATAATGGAGATACCCAAGCGATAAGCTGTACGATAAAAAAACCTGCGAGTACCCAGCCCACTTGCAGCAGTTTGAGACCTGCAAATGCAGCCGAAAAGAGCAACACAGTTATCAAAAACCGTCCTGCTGCCCCTTTGTAAAAATTCTTAACTATTTGCTTTGCAGAGCCTGCTCCTGCATGGCGAAATGCTTGTAATGCAAAATAAGCACTACCAATGACTGCAATACCTGCGCCAGTCCCTGCAGATATAAACGACCAAACACCCCAGATACCTGCAATCAGCGAGATAACTACGGCTATAAAAACTTGCCCTTTAAGCAAACGTATAGCAGGCGTTTTATCGACAAGTGGTTGAGGTTTACTCACGCCAACTCCAAACAGGTGATGCCAAAAGACAGGGCTACCTGTAAATTCAATCGCGGCGAATTGTATAGATTGCCCACTAAATTAGCAAGAGCTTGTTACTTTTTAGTGTTATTACACACTAATTTGTTATTTTTCACGCGATGTTTTGAGGCGAGAAATGGCTTTACCTAAGAGTGTTTCGGGCTGTTTGTGAGGATTTTGAGCGTCAACAGCTAGAGTGTTTCCAACGGTTTGCTCTAAGTTAATAATAGTTTGTTTTAATTCTTCGGGTAAAATCACTTTTTGCCCTGCCCTATCGACCATCACAACAATGGCTTCACCTGTGGCCACAATACTTTTTTGTTGTTGGCTAAACACAACATATTCCATTCTAAAGCCCGAAGCGCGTAATTCGACAACACGCGCCCCTAGCTCTAATTCATCAGGATAACTAATTGATTTTAAATAACGGCAACTGTTAGCAGCAACCACAGGATTAAATACATCTAACTGGTCTAATGCACCAATCGTTTGCAAATAACTAATACGCACGCTTTCAAAATAACGATAATAAATAATGTTATTTACATGAGCAAAGGCATCCATTTCGCCCCATGCAACCGTTTGAGGCTGAACAATCGCAAAGTCGCTTAAATTACTCAACACACTCATGATATTTTCCTAAGGTAAAGGCAAGGCAGGCAACGGTTGTTTTAATAATTGATTTAAGCCCGCTATTAAATAATGGCCTGCTTCTGGGTCGTTACTATGTTGTAATAAACGCACAAATTCGGCAAAAGTTTCGGGGTTTTTATGTAATACCAAACTTTGTTCAAAATAGCCTTTAGCTGCTTGCCATTGATGGCACTGCATACTTAAACGCCCTAAAGTAAGTAATAACGCAGGGCTTTGAGGATGTAATACTAGCCATTGCTTAGCCTGTTCTAAGGCTATTTCGGGGTCGGCATGTAAAATTCGACCATATAAAGTGACTAAGCCATTGTGCCATTGTTCACCTAAAACACGATAACAAATCCGCGCACTCTCATCATAACAAGCAAGAGAAATTAAGGTTTGTACATAACTTAATACCACGTCGGTATCACGCTGATAATGGCGTGGCACTTGCTGCCAAAAATTTTGCAATTGCCCAAAGGCATGTGTTTTATCAACTCGACCTGTCGTTTTGGCAATAAATTCAAAGCTATGTAAATATGCTGACTGTAGTAAGGCTTGTTGCGGCAAAGTATCGGTGGGTGCTTTAGATAAAATAGGCAACCACTCTAACAAGTCTGACCATGCTTGTAATTTAACCAATGCTTCTAGTAATAACTGGCTAATGACTCGCTCTTTTTTATAGTGCGGATAAATACTTTTAAGACGCGCAGCGGCAGCTTCCCATTGTCCTGTTGCCAACCACAATTTAATACGCTCTATATGTACCGTTAAATGATGTTTTTTATCATTGATTAAGTTTAAATAATCTTCGGCTCGTTGTACCGCCTGTTGTGCTTGGGCGGCTTTTACGGCAGCCAAATACGCAGCTAAAGGCTCGGTGGCAGCTTTCGCTGAGCGTACAAAGAGTTTTTCGGCAGCAGCATGATTGTCGAGGCTAAGCATGGCCATGCCTTGACCAAAATAACGTTGTGCTTGCTGATAACGACGCAAGGTCAACCAGCGTTTAAATAAGGCTCTAAGACCTAAAGTACCTAACAATACTTCTAATAAAACAAACGCACTCACCAATGCTGTGGTTAATGCAATAACCGCTAACATAAGGCTCATTTCTATAGAGGTGTTGCGCCAAACCAACAAAACATAACCACTGTCTTCAATAAACGCAAAGCCTAACGCTACACCAACAATAATAAATAATAAGCCAAACAGCACGTTAATCATGGTGCGGCACTCGATACAAGAGGAGCTTCTACTTGCTCAGCAGTAATTAACTTAGCCAAAACCTTGGGGGTATAATTTAACTGCGCCTGAGCAATACTTAAATCAACTGCTGCTAAAGATTGAATTTGTTGTAACCATGTGGCGTATTGTGGATATAAATGCTGATACGGTTGCAGTAAATTAGCTGCCTCGTTAAGACTTTGCTGATAACGAGCTTGTTGCTGTTGCCATAAGGCTAACTGGGCTTGATGCAATGACAAATAAGCATTTTGCTGCACTAACCAACGCTGGTCTTGTGCTAATAATGGCTTATGCTGATTATCATAGTGCTGAATACTAATTAAGCCTTTTAATACTGCCCAACCTTTATCCCATGCGTTTTGTGGTGTATTTGAGGAAGACTGTGGCGTAACTTGTGGCGTTTTTTGCAATGCCATTGGCTCATTGACGCTTTGTTTGAGCGCATCTAATTGTAAAGAAAGTCCTGCATAATCAATTTGTTGATTTTGCGACAACGCTAATACGTCTTGAGCAATCGCTTCTCTTAAAGACAAGGTGGTATGTGTGCCATATTCTGCTAATAATTGGTCTGCAGTTTGTAATAACATGACGGCACTTTGACTATTGTGCTGCAACCATAAATGCTGCTCAGCCAACTCGACATAATGCCCGACTTGTTTAAGTAACCATGCTTGTTTTTGCATAGGTTGAACGGCTGTTTTTAACTGCCCTAACTGAGCTTGTAGCTGGTCAACTTGTTGTTGTAATACTACATTTTTAGATTGCGTTTGAACTTGTTGCTCTTTAATAAGCTGTAACTGGCCAACTATTTCTTCGTAGTGAGCGAGTTCTCTATTTTTATAACGAATACCATGATAATAAAGCAGATAGCTGGCTATTATGGTTAAAATCACCAAAATAATGGTTGCTCGCCCCCAAAAACCAAGTTTTAAGGCAATTTTAGGAAACACATGAATAGGTTGACGAGTTTGGCTCATTGTCACAAGTCTGCTTTTGTAATCAGGGTTTAGGCATTACACCAGATACGTACACTTTAACGGCTAATCAATAACATGCTCTTGGCGGTTTTGCCACAAAGAGAGCGTTAAAATAATATCTGTGGGTTTAATGCTTGCTGAGATTAACACGGTTTTAATGCCTTTTTGTGTCGCCAAATCGGCTAAACGTGAGCTTATTACTAATATCGGTATTTTTTGTGCTTGTTGTGCGGCAATATTAAGCCATTGCGTTAAGGTTTCGCCACTGGTAATTATCACAATATCAATAGAGTCTGCTTGTAAGGCTTGCCATGTATTATGTGCTATTGCAGGAAGTTGACGACGATACAAGTTTATATAATCGACTTGAACGCCTTGTGCCTGCATGGTATCACGCACCAAATTACGCCCGCCCTCGCCTCTTAATACTAATAAACGCTGTCCTTGCTGCAATTGTTGTAATTGTGGCAATTGCAATAAACCTTCGCTGGTTTCTTGTTGTGGCACGACAGGGTTAATTAAGTACGAATATAATACCTGCGCTGTGCTTTCACCCACCGCCAACCATGCAACATCTACAGGCCATTGTGGCCAATAATCCGCCAACGCCTTTAAACCTAATTCAGCAGCAGTAGGACTCACCACAAAAACCATGTCGTAACGATCTAAATCTAATAAATACTGCTTGGCCGTTGGGCTAAGAGGCATGGCTTCGACTTCTAATAAAGGCAAAGCCAATACCGTTGCACCTTGATGCTGTAGTGCATCACTTAAACCGTGAGCGCGTGCCTCAGGACGGGTATTTACAATCCGCAAGCCGTGTAAATTAGCCATATACCTCAGCCAAAATAGCTGCCGCACCTTGATTAAGCAGCCCCGTTGCGACTTGCTCACCTAAGGCTTCAACTGCTAATAAATCTTGTGTTTTGCCTTGTTGATGGATGATTTGTTGACCATCAATACTGCCTACTAGGGCATTAAGAGTGAGAATTTGATTGTCGATGGTGGCATAACCTGCAATAGGCACTTGGCAACCACCTTGCAAACGGCGATTCATGGCACGTTCGGCCTGAACACATACAGCTGTTTGTGGATGATGCAAAGGAGCTAATAACCTATGTAATTCGGTATCGTTAATTCGTGTTTCGATGCCTACCGCGCCCTGCCCTACGGCGGGTAAAAGCTGCGTTAGTTGCTGGCGTAAACGGGTTTCTAAACCTAAACGCTTTAAGCCTGCACTGGCTAAAATAATGGCATCATATTCGTTGTTATCTAAACGCCCTAAACGTGTCCCCACATTACCGCGCAAATCACGAATCACTAAATCGGGGCGCAAAGCACGTAATTGACATTGACGGCGCAAGCTTGATGTACCCACGATTGCGCCTTGTGGTAAGTCATCAAAAGTAGCAAAGTTATTAGACACAAAAGCATCGGTCGGGTCTTCACGTTCACAAATCGTAGTAATTGCTAAACCTTCAGGGTATTCCATCGGCACATCTTTCATGGAGTGAACCGCTAAATCGGCTTCACCTGCCAACATGGCACTTTCTAGCTCTTTTACAAATAAACCTTTGCCACCAATTTTAGCTAAAGGCACATCTAAAATTTTATCGCCTTGCGTAGTAAAGGTGACTAACTCAATTTTTAAATGCGGATGATGTTTTAATAAATTCGCTTTAACATATTCGGCCTGCCATAAAGCAAGTGGGCTTTTTCGTGTGGCAATACGTAAGGTTTTCATTGTTATCTTCCTAATACCTTTAACTCTATAAGCTAAAGGACAAAATGTCTTTATTGTCTAAAAAATGTATTATAAACGAGACAATCAATAACTACAGCTTACACATACAACAAAGCACAAAACTTCTTGTCTCATTATTTTTAGTTATATTTAAGGAGAGTCATTTTGGATGATTATTTTTCATTTATGTGAGATTTATTATCTTACCCTTTAGGCTCTATTGGCTCGACTAGCGTTACGCCTCTACGCCTGACGGGGTTATTGTTTATTATTACGCTTACATGGTGGCTTTCTACCCTACTTGAAAACAAACTGGTTCAATTTACCCATCACCATCAAACACAAACAGGCAACGCCCACGTTTATGGCTTTATTCGTTTAGGCCGCTATATTGTGTGGATGATTAGCATGATGATTGGTCTTAACTATTTAGGTTTTGACTTAGGCAGCTTGGCTTTTATTGGTGGTGCTTTTGGGATTGGCATTGGTTTAGGCTTACAAAATATTTTTAGCAATTTTGCATCAGGTATTATCATTTTATTAGAACGCACCCTTAAACAAGGCGACTTTATTGATTTGCAATCGGGTGTGATGGGACGTGTGAGCGAAATCGGTATGCGTTATACACGTGTAACAACCAATGATAATGTGGATGTGATTGTACCTAACTCCGAATTTACCACAAGGCGCGTGATTAATTGGACGATGAACAATGATACGAGACGGATTCATGTGCCATTTGGCGTGGCTTATGGTGTTGATAAAAACAAGGTCAAAGAGGCTGGTTTGGCTGCTGCTGCACAATTAACAGGCATTATAAACATCAAAGGTAAAGAACCTGATGTTTGGCTAGTACGTTTTGGCGATAGTAGTTTAGATTTTGAATTAGTAGTTTGGCTTGACCGCAATTTATCGGTTACACCACAAATTACCCAAGCAAAATTATTATGGTTGATTGAGTCAGAATTACGCGAAAGAGGTTTAGAAATACCTTTTCCACAACGCGATTTACATATACGTTCTGGCGTATTGTCTGTTAAACATGTTGATAACTAGCCATAACAATAGACTCTGTTGACGTTTTGATTTAGCCCTCACCCCAACCCTCTCCCACAGGAGAGGGGGTCCTCTCTCCTGTTGGGAGAGAGCTAGAGTGAGGGAAGAACAGCATAACATGCTCAAAACTCAGCCTATAACAGGCACACCTTCAAACGCCAACAACCCCCAAACAAAGGTTATTTTTATTAGTTACCGTACACAATCACCGTAAAGTCAGACATCACACCCATTAAGTTTTGGGTATGGTAGTCAACATGATGAATATGGGTAATACCCGCGTTTTTGGCAGCCGCCTCTACACTCGCATCACCTACCGCATAAATACCTAAAATTGAACGCATCGTGGCACGTCCTACTTTAGTGGGTTTTTCGGTGCTGTCTGTGACTAATAACGGGGCTTTAACATTAGTATATAACGAGCCTGTTACTGGGCTAACTGCTGATGCACAGCCTGAAAGCAAAGTGGCAACTAAAATTGGCCACAACAAATGTTTCATTAATTAGTTCCTCGGTGTTGTCATTGTTAGTTTTGGGTACTTTGGACGATACGCTGCTTTCTCTTTAGCTGAGCCTTTCTCTTCTAAAGCAGAAATTTCGTTTTCATCAGGTAATTTTTTACGTGCAGCCAATGCTTGGTCGGCGTGAATATCTAACCAAGAGATTGTGTCGTCCCACACTTTTTGCTTTTCTGTATCGTGTAATGTTGAATGATGCAATCCGTCAATTAAACGTAAGGTTTTATCGTTACTTTGTGCCGCTTTCATTAAAAACTCGCTGGAACTAGGCGGAATCACATAATCTTTAGTACCTTGAATAATCAACATTGGTGCGCGCACATTATTTACATTTAACTGCAAACGCTGGGTGGCATCTTGCAATGCCGCTAAAAATCCTGCACCTAGTGCATTACGCGTTGTAAGAGGGTCTTTCCAAAAGCGGTCTTGAGCTTGAGGGTCAGTTAACACTAAACCTGTTAATGACTTAAACAAGGGCAACAAAGGTGTTTCGGGCATAACTTTAGCAATTTGCGCTTCACCCCATAAACTCCACTGGGCGAAAGGATTAATTTTAACCGCAGGGGCATTTAAGATTAATCCGTCAGTGGTGACTTCATCCATGATGTGCGATAACAAAACCACCGCACCACCTAAAGACTCACCTTGCAAATACACAGGCACGTTGGGAAAACGACGACGTACTTCACGACGCGCAAGGGTTAAATCTTCGACATATTCGTCATAGTTAGCCACATTACCGCGCCGACCATAACCTTGAGATTGTCCCCAGCCACGCAAATCAATGCCAAAAACAGCATAACCATGTTTAGTTAATTCATTTGCCCACGGCGAATAAAAACCCGAATGCAATACGGTGCCATGAGCCAATAATACAATCGCACGTGGCTTTTCTTTGTGTTGTGGCAACCACCATTGACCAAATAAGCGCAAACCGCTACGAGTATAAAAATAACGCGCGTCAGTGGCATTTTCGCCCAAAACATATTTGGCAGGCTCTTCGGTTTTTACATTGTGCATATTGGCACAGCCCGAAATACCCAATGTTGCCATCGCAAGCCACAAAGACGAAATTAAAGTTTTACGCCAGCCACTCATAAACATTCCTCGACCATGTGTTGTTTTAGAACTGACGCGCTTTTGTCATCAAAAACAGATTTCTTGATTGAGTTATAGCAAGTACATTTTGCATATACACTAACTACACTCAAACAAAGCAATGAAATAATGATATTGCGTAAGCTCTTTGTGTTTATTTTTTTATTAGCCTACGCTTGAGCGTAAGCTTTATCATTCTAAAGCGATAAAGTACATTTGTCATCAAAGGACGCACAACATACTCACAAATTTACAAACTTTGCATTTTTTCGCGTAAATGCGATAAATGACGACGACTCACCAACAGCTTTTCGTTAATGCCTTTAAAGCGTACAAAGGTTTGTCCTGCGGTATTGGTTTCTAAACCATCTAAAAACTGTGGTGCTAATAACGCATTACGATGGACTCGCAAAAAGCGGCCACCAAACTCTTCCTCTAATTCTTTGAGTGTTTCATCTATTAATATCTCACCTTTAGCATGACGCACCGTAATATATTTTTGGTCAGCTAAAAAATAATAAATCTCATTAATAGGTATTAGTTCCATGCCTCGATGTGTACGCGCAGCAATATGCTGACGCGCATCAGGCTGACCCATTGCAGGTACTTTTTCTTTAATTTGTTGCAATTGGGCGCGATTTAAACGCGCAGCACGGGCTAAGGCTTCGTTAAGTTGTTCTCTACGAACTGGTTTTAACAAATAACCCACCGCTTCAACTTGAAATGCAGCCAAAGCATGTTCGTCAAAAGCGGTAATAAAAATCACCGCAGGGGGATTATCTAACCGTGATAAGGCTTCGGCACAAGCAATGCCGTCCATAACGGGCATACGAATATCAAGCAAAACTAAGTCTGGCTCTAAAATTTCTACTTTTTCAAGCGCATCTCGGCCATTTTCGGCTTCACCTACGACTTCGCAATCTTCTACATCACGCAACAAACGCACTAATCGCTCACGCGCCAAATCTTCATCATCACACACCAAAATACGCATATAACCTCCACTTTTTTAGAACTAACACGCTTATAGCCGCGCAATGTGTTAGTCATGTATTTTTTATATTGTTTTCTTTTAATATTAGGCGTGTTGGCACAAGCCTCGCTAAACATTTTAGGACTTACGCGCTAATTACGGTGCAATGCGTAAGTCCTGATTTGTACTTTTGATATACGCTTCTGCCTCTGTTAAAGGATAGCTTATTTGAGTGGTAAAAAAATGGTTTGATGCGGCAACACGTAAGATTGCCTTTGTACCATAATAAACCTGTAAGCGTTCTTGAATATTGGCAACGGCCATATTATTACCTTTATGTTTGCTTTTTTTATTTTCGTGATACGGATTGGTAATCACAATATTGACCTCTTTACCTGTCCACGCAATCAAAATAGTCACCTTGCCGCCGTTGTCATCTAATTCTACGCCATGATAAATGGCATTTTCTAATAACGGNNATATTTAAGTAACTGTTACATAAACGAATTTCGTCACTTAAGGGAACTTCACCTTCTACTTTTAAGCTGGCTCTAAATAAAGACGATAAATCTTCAACCACCCGTTCGGCTTTGTCGGGGTCAACCATAATTAAACTAGCAATAATATTCATTGAGTTAAACAAAAAGTGCGGCCTAATACGCGCTTGTAAGGCTTGAACTCTGGCCATGAGTTCGGCTCGTTGTTTACGTAAGATCATTTCCTGCAAATAAAAATAGCGTAAAACCAAGCTACCCATAATGCCACCCATGAGTACATTACGCACTAAACTGGCACTTAAATCGACTTCACCAACTTGACGAATCTGTAAATATAACAAAATTCCTTCGGCCGCAAAGGTAAAACAAGCCACTAATGCAATAAAGATAAACAAAATCACAAATGCGGCGTAAGAATGTTTTAAACGATTAAGATACTTACGCAAGCTACATAATAACGCTGCTGTACTAATGGCAACCCACGCTAACAAAAAAGACTTTAAGCCTAAATCTGCCCACGGAAACGGCGATAATCGTTCTAAATCCGCCAAAGTCAAAAATATGGCTAGTAATTCGGTGGCTACCAATAAACGTAACACCGCTTTCATATTGCACAAATCTGGCAAAAAGAAGTCTTCTAAGGCTGAGGTGTTTGTTGCATTGGCTGTTTGCGGCATAATTGCTTTATACTCAGGTTATTATTTTTTATTTATCTTTAGAAGCAAAATTTATATGACAACACCTTCTTCTCTTATGTGGGGCGGTCGCTTTAGCGAAGCTACCGATGCCTTTGTGGCCGAGTTTACCGCGTCTGTCAACTTTGATAAACGATTATATAAGCATGATATTCAAGGCTCTATTGCCCATGCCACCATGCTCCACAAAGTAGGCGTATTAAATACTGCCGAACATACCGCTATTGTAGATGGCCTTAACGCCATTTTAGCAGAAATTGAAACAGGCCAGTTTGAATGGCGTGTGGAGCTTGAAGATGTACATATGAACATCGAAGCACGTTTAACCGACCGCATTGGCATTGCAGGTAAAAAACTTCATACAGGACGTAGCCGTAACGACCAAGTGGCAACCGATATACGCTTGTATTTGCGCGATGAAATCGACCGTACCCGTCAAGTATTGCATCGCTTACAGCTTGGCCTACTCGATTTAGCCGAGCGTGAAGCGGCTACCATTATGGCAGGCTGCACTCATTTACAAGCGGCACAACCTGTCACTTTTGGTCATCATTTGTTGGCTTGGTTTGAAATGCTGGTGCGTGATGATGAGCGTTTGGCCGATTGCCGCAAACGGGTTAATCATTTGCCTTTGGGTTCGGCGGCATTGGCTGGCACAACTTACCCCATTGACCGCGCTTACACTGCCCAATTATTAGGTTTTGATGCGCTATGCGAAAATTCTTTAGATGCGGTGTCTGACCGTGATTTTGCCATTGAATTTTGTGCAGCCGCATCAATTGCGATGATGCACTTATCACGTATGAGTGAAGAGTTAATTTTGTGGAATTCACAACAATTTAAGTTTGTGGACATTCCAGACCGTTTTTGTACTGGTTCTAGCATCATGCCACAAAAGAAAAATCCTGATGTGCCTGAGTTAGTACGTGGTAAAACAGGTCGCGTTAATGGCCATTTAATTAGTTTATTAGTGTTGATGAAAGGCCAACCTTTAGCCTATAACAAAGATAATCAAGAAGACAAAGAGCCTCTGTTTGATGCTTTAGATACCTTACAAGCTTGCTTACGCGCCTTTGCTGATATGATTCCTGCGCTTAAACCCAACCGCGAAGCGATGCGTGACGCGGCATTACGTGGTTTTGCTACCGCCACCGATTTGGCCGACTACTTAGTTAAAAAAGGCACAGCCTTTAGAGATGCACACGAAGTAGTCGGTAAAGCAGTTGCTTATGGTGTACAAACTAGCAAAGACTTAAGTGCCATGAGTTTGGCTGAGTTACAGCAGTTTTCGGATATAATTACTGATGATGTGTTTGACGTATTGAGCTTAGAAGGCTCGGTCAATGCGCGTAATCATATTGGTGGCACTGCCCCTAATCAAGTAGTAGCCGCCATTACACGCGCTCGTTTACGTATAGGAGCTTAACATGACAACCCCTCGTATGGTGATATGCCGTAAATATCAACAAGAATTAGAAGGTTTAGCTTTTCCGCCCTTTCCTGCGGCTAAAGGCCAAGCCATTTTTGACACGGTATCTAAACAAGCATGGCAAGAATGGTTAAAACACCAAACCATGCTCATTAACGAAAATCACTTAAATGTGATGCAACCCGAAACTCATGTGTTTTTGGATGAGCAACGCGAAAAGTTTTTGAGCAATGCCGACTACGAGCGCCCTAAAGGTTGGACTCCAGAAAAGAAATAACCTTTCATAAAACAGGGCGCAGTTATGCGCCCTCTTTACCTTTAACTCATCGGGGCAACCCTTAACACTTCTTCAAAAGTCGTTAAACCTTGAGCCACTTTTTGTGCGCCCGATAAACGCAAGGGCAATAAACCCTCTTTATACGCCTGTTTTTTAACGTCATTTAATGAGGCATTATCATTTAATAGGCGTTTTACTTCTGCACTAATAGGCATAATTTCGTATAAACCTACACGGCCTAAATAACCTGTATCTCTACATTCTAAACAACCTTTAGGTGCGCAAATTTGCTCGGGCATATTAAGTAGCCACGGCTGTGTTAACTCTGTCCATGCTTTTTCGTCACAAGGCACTTTGGCTTTACAATGAGGACACAAAGTACGCGCTAAACGCTGTGCCATCACACCAATCACAGTAGACGTAATTAAAAACGGTGGCACGCCTAAATCTAATAAACGAATAATCGACGAAGGCGCATCGTTGGTGTGTAAGGTTGATAACACCAAATGACCTGTTAATGCGGCTTGAATCGCCATATCGGCGGTGTCATAATCTCGAATCTCACCCACCATAATAATATCGGGGTCTTGACGCATTAAAGCACGTACCCCTTCGGCAAAGGTTAAGTCGATACTGTGATGTACTTGCATTTGATTAAAACTAGGTTCGACCATTTCTATAGGGTCTTCTACCGTACACACGTTCACTTCGTCAGTGGCTAATTGTTTTAGCGTCGAATACAAAGTCGTGGTTTTACCCGAGCCTGTAGGCCCTGTGACTAAAATAATGCCGTTGGGTTCTTGCACCATTTTTTGCCATTTTTCAAAATCTTCACCCACTAGACCTAAGTCTTTAAAGCCTCTAACTAACACATCAGGGTCAAAAATACGCATCACTAATTTTTCGCCAAACACTGTCGGCAAGGTGGCTAAACGGAGTTCTATTTCTTGGCCTTTCGTATTACGTGTTTTTAAACGGCCATCTTGAGGTTTGCGTTTTTCGGCTACATTCATACGACCTAAAATTTTAATACGCGAGGTGACCGCATTCATAATTAACGGTGGCAACTCATAAATATTATGCAGCACACCATCAATTCTAAAACGCACTCGCCCTGACTCGCGCCGTGGCTCCAAATGAATATCACTGGCGCGTTGGTCAAAGGCATACTGTAATAACCAGTCAACAATATTAATAATGTGTTGGTCGTTGGCATCGGGGTTTTGTAAATTACCTAACTCCAAAAGCTGCTCAAAATTACCGACTTTATTGGTGTTATTAGCCACAGACTCACTATTGTTTGCCCCTTCAATAGCGCGTGCTAATTTATAAAACTCAATAGTAAAACGATGCAAATGTACGGGGTTAACCATGACCCGTTTAATTTTTTTATTTTTTAAAGTGTGCTGTAAATTCTCTTCCCATTCAGTATGAAAGGGCTGAGAACTGGCAATAATGACTTCTTCCTTATCAACTTGTACCGCCAAAATGCCGTGCCGTTCGGCAAAAGCATACGACATTACGGCTGTGACTATGCCTGCATTTATTTTGAGTGGGTCTATATGAAATAACGGCTGTTCGGCTTTATGTGCCAACCATGCACTTAGCACATCAATTGTTAATTTAATTGACGGATTTTTAGCNNNGTATTTTTTTTCATTGTTAGACTTCATTAAAAATAAGAATTAGTTTATAGACTGTACACACACTAACAGCATTTAAACATCGAAATATAAACTTGTTTAAATAACGTAAATTGACTATAAAATGAGATTCCATTTGTTTTCAAGGAGAGTTATGTGATGTTAAAAAAATTATCGTTTATTTTGTGTACCACTTTATTTGCGCAACAAAGTTATGCTACCGATGTTGCTTTAGGCGCAGGCTTAAGCACACTAGGTTTTGGAGTACAAGGTACGTTTGCAGTCAATCCTTATGTTAATGTTCGGCTGCTAGCTCAAGGTTATGATCTTGACGAAGACTTTGAGGAAAGTGGCATTAATTACAACAGTAACTTTAAACTAGAAAGTTATGGCGTATTAGCTGATATTCACCCTTTTGCAGGGACGTTTTTTGTGAGTGCAGGTTGGTTAGCACACAATAATGGCTTAGATTTAAAAGCCAGTTGCCCTACAAGCTGTGATATTGACGGCACATCTTATAAAAGCGAACCTGATGGCCAAATTAAGGCAACGGTTGATTTAGGTTCAAATGCGCCTTATTTGGGTATAGGTTGGGGCAATGCCATGAAAGGAGGCCGTGTTTATGCCAAACTTGATGTAGGCGTGTTGTTTCAAGATGACCCTAAAGCTAGTTTAAAGGCAACAGGTACTTTTGAGAATACAGCAACACACCAACAGGTTAATGTATCTACCAACCCTATGTTTCAACAAGAAGTTGCTAACGAAGAAAAAGACCTACAAAAAGAACTCGATGATGCCGAAGGAGCTAACATGTATCCTGTGATTTCCTTGAGTGTAGGTTATCGCTTTTAAGTTTTATTGATTCATATTAATGATGACACCCTCCTTAAGAGGGTGTGGTTATTTGCCAGAATCCTGTTTTTTAACATGACAAGTGTCAATGTTTTTACTGTAGGTACTTGTTTATACTCAAACGCTACAACACATACCTCGCAGGACACAATAATTATGTTAAAAAAACTTGCTCTGAGCCTGATGATTGGCCTCTCAAGCTACAGCATCACCTCACAAGCCGCTCCTATCGTTACCGACAGCGTCGCGTTAATGCAATCGGTGTTACAACAAGAACGCCAATGGGCTGGCTTAGAAAGCAAAACCATTAAAGTAGGCGAAACAACTTTTGCCTATAGTGAAGGCGGTGTTAAAGGCGCACCTACCGTGTTATTGGTGCATGGTTTTTCGGGCTCGCGTGATAATTGGAATCGAATTGCTCATAAACTGACAAAAAAATATCATGTCGTTGCGGTAGATTTACCCGGCCATGGTGACACTATTGCACCCGAAAGTTTTGGTTATCAATTAGCCGATTTATCGGATGCAGTACGCCAATTTGTTTTAGCTTTAGGTATTCAAAAAGATTTACATATTGCAGGTCACTCACTCGGTGGTGGCATTGCGGTATTGTATTCGGCCTTATATTTTTTGGAAGTTAAAAGCGTATTATTGGTAGATACCGCTGGCGTTTACGACAAAGTGGGAAACTCATTAATTTCTAAACCCGAAGAACTAAAAAATATGCTGGTGCGTAAGCAAGGTGATTTTGAGCGTTTAGCAACTAAAATAGCGATGTATAACCCACCGTTTATTCCTAAAGAGTTAATGGAAGGTTATGAAAAATTGCATGTAAAACATTTGCCCGAACACGAAAAACTGATTAATGCCTTAATTAAACAAATGGAATTTACCAAGCCAGAAACCTTTCAAATGGCAGCGCATAGCATCGAAGCACCTACCTTGGTTATTTGGGGTGATAAAGACGCGGTTATTGATGTGAGTGTGGTTGAAGAATTAAAAGAACATCTAAAAAATGAAGAAGTGTTAATCTTGAAAGATGTGGGTCATACGCCCATCTTAGAAGCGGACTACCCCGTTAGTGAAGCGTATTTAGCTTTTTTGGCTAAGGCTCAAGCCATGCCCAATAAATTTGCCCCTGCTGCTACACCTTCTACCAAGTAACAAGGATTTATTCATGTCTTCCAAAGCTGCCGCTCTTTTAGATGCACATAAACAACACTTATTAGCTCAATTTAGCCCTGAGCAAATGAATGCCACCTTAAGCCGTGAAATTAACGCTTTTTTTGATTGGTCACAAAAACAACCAATTAACAAGGTAGTTAAACTTGAAGCCATTCAAGGTGTGGCTCAACGTTATGTATTAGCCCAAGCCGTCAGTACAGGCTTAACACAACAAATATTGCACATTGTTAAAGCGGCCATTAACAGCCCTTTAAATGAGACGACCTATGTGCATCAATTAATTGAACATCAAGACTATTTGGCTATTGTGGATAAAATTGCCAGTCATGAACAACTACGCAAAGACCTAATTCATACCGCTGTTGGCAATCCTGTGTATGCTAAATTGTTGTCTGATATTGTGTATCAGGCATTAAATGATTATTTACTCAACGAAAATCCTTTAGCTAAAAAAGTACCCGGTATGTCTTCACTCATGAAAATGGGCAAAGGCCTCATGGAAAGTACAGGCGGTAATGCAGCAATTGAGTCGGCACTTAAAAACTATTTACACAAAAACACCCAAAAGATTGTCGATTTAAGCGAAAAGATTTTGCTTAAAACTTTAGATGCTAAGCAAATTCATCATGTGGCCGACCAAGTGTGGCACAAAATTAAAGGCGCACCGTTATCTGTAGGCAAGCAATATATTTCTGATAGCGATATAGAATTTGCACTCAATGAAGGTGCAAAAGTGTGGAATCATTTTAGACAAACCGCTTATGCTCAAGCCATGTTAAATGAACTCATTGCATCATGGTTTAGCGAGTTTGCTGGCCGTGATGGATTGAGCTTGTTGGCCGATTTAAACATCTCACGCGAGCAATTATTAGACGAAATTTTGGTATTTGCTCAACCTGTTGTGGCCGAGATGTTAGCTTCTGGTTTTATTGAGCAACGTATTGAGGCACAACTTAGCGACTTTTATAACTCGCCTGTGGTTGCTGAGTTATTGGGTTAATAACACCCTCACCCCAACCCTCTCCCAACGGGAGAGAGCTAGAGTGAGGGACATCAACGCGCCAATTTTCGCTTCATTTTATGGGTCATTACGGCTGTTAAGGCTTTAGACAAATCTTCTTGTTTTAAAGGTTTTACAATAAAGCCATTCATACCAGAATCTATGCCTTGTTGTTGATATTCGGCCAAAGCATGTGCGCTCACCCCATAAATTAAGGTGGGGATATGTTGTTGTTGTAACTCCCATGCACGAATACGACGTGTTGCGGTATAACCATCCATATTGGGCATTTCGCAATCCATTAACACCACATCAAACATATCTTGGCTTGCCATTAACACTTGTAAGGCATCTAAACCATCACTCGCTACCGTGGCCACAATATTATATTTTTTAAGCATCCCCACAATCACCATTTGATTAATCGGGTTATCTTCGGCGATTAACACGGTTAAGCCTGATAAATTGGGGTAATCGTTATTGGGTTTAGTTTTTGTTTTTTGAGTAACTTGAGTCTGATTTGGCTCAGTACCATGAGACATCTGCACATAAAACCAAAATATTGAACCTTGAGAAGGAATACTTTTTACACCAATATCACCATTCATTAAACGTACTAAAGAGCGGCTAATCGCCAAACCTAAGCCTGTACCACCGTATTTTCGGGTGACTGACGAGTCGGCCTGAGAAAAGGATTGAAATAAACGCTCACGTTGCTCAGTGGTAATACCAATGCCTGTATCTTGTACTTCAAATTGAATAAACACACCGTCCGCGCCTTTATTTTCACGCAAATACGCGCGTAAAGTTACCGTACCACGCTCGGTAAATTTATAGGCATTACCTAACATATTAATAATCACCTGACGTACGCGTGTTGGGTCTCCAACCATCCAACACGGCACATTAGGCATAATTTCTGTTTTAATGGGTAAGCCACGCTCTTTGGCGGGCAACACAAATAACGAGACACATTCTTTTAATAGTTGATGCAAATTAAAATTGGTATGTTCGATGTCGAGCTTGCCTGCTTCAATTTTAGAATAATCTAAAATATCGTTAATAATACGCAATAAGGCTTCGCTAGAGGATTGAATAGTATTGATATAATGTTTTTGTTCTACATTGAGTGGCGTATCGGCCAAGAGTTGTGTCATGCCAATCATGCCATTCATCGGCGTACGCACTTCATGGCTCATATTGGCCAAAAACTCACTTTTAGCTTTGACGGCAGTTTCGGCTTGTTGTTTGGCGCGTTCAGCTTCTTCGGTTTTTAATAGTAAGGCTTCGGTTCTGTCGCGTACTTTTTGGTCTAATAAACGGTTGGTTTCTTCTTGCTGAGATAAGCGTAACTGTTGTGATTTATCATTTTCTTGCTGCAACAAACGCATTCTATCGGTGAGTGCACTATTTAAAATTAGTAAGGTAGAAATTGAGCCTAATTGTGCGCCATAGGTTGTCCAAAAATTAACAGGTAAAATATCAAAGGCACGTAATACATTGACCATGCCGCCCAACACTAAACCTGACCAACCCAAAGTAAAATATTTACCTAAACGGCTGCCTTGTTGCCATGTGTACACCCCTGCACCATACATAATGGGCGCAGTAATAAAAGCAATCATCATCGATAGTTGTATCGACAAGGTAAACGGAAAAATAATCGCACCCACTAAAGTGAGTACAATAAACCCCAAGAACAACGGGTCAAGATTCATTTTACCTAAAATGACCTGTTTAATGCCTAAAAATGATTTTGTTAAGGTAAAACTCGCTAAGGCAAACAAACTAATGGCAAAAGGTCGAATTCGTTTAGCTACTTCGGGAAAATCTCCCCAAAAATATACCGTTCCCATACCATTTAAACTTAACTCAATTAGCGCGTAACAGCCTAATACCGCAACATAATGTAAATGATTTTTATCTTTTAAAATCAAATACAAATAGGCATTAAATAACAAAATAATTAACACCGCACCATAGTACATACCAAACCAAAAACTTTCGTTTTGTTGCTCGGCTCTAAAGGCATCGGGTGTTAACAAACTCATCGATATAATCATCGAATCACGACTTTGCAGGCGCAAATAAATACTTTGTGTTTGTTGCGGTGTAATACTAATAGGAAGCGCAAAACCTCTGTCTTTAATGGGNNAAAACATCCATTAAGGGATATTCAAAATGTAATATCCAATCTTTTTGGGTGCTTTGATTATTTAGCTCGACTTTGACCCAATAAGCAGCTTTGGTAAAGCCATAATTAGGAATAAACCCATTGGCTTTTTGCCAACGATTTACGCCTCTTTTTTCTTCATATTGAATGTCTGTGAGGGTGTATTCTAAGCTAGGATCAGCAAAATATTGAATATCTTTACTTAAGGTAATGGCACTGGTACTGGCATCTAGTGTAATCGGTGTTGCCCAAAGAGTCGCACAACTCCACACCCCTATCAAAAACAGGAGGACTTGTTGAAGCTTTTTGGCCGAATAGCGCATTGTATTATTCTTCATTAAAAATGTGGATGCTGTTAAGCTTACGCACTGCCACAACTCCTGCAACAGAGATTTTATTTGTATGGCCTCTGCCAATTTAACCCGTTATGCGTGGCTGTCTATTGCTACTGCTTTTGTTACCCTTAGTTTAAAAGTTTGGGCTTATTATTTAACCAACTCTGTAGGAATGCTCTCGGATGCGATTGAGTCTATTGTAAACGTTGGTGCTGCCGTCATGGCCTTAACCATGCTCACCATTGCTGCCCGTCCTGCCGATGATGACCATGCCTTTGGCCATAGTAAAGCCGAATATTTTTCGAGTGGAGTGGAAGGCGCACTCATTTTTATTGCTGCTTTAAGTATTATTTGGGCAGCGTGGCCGCGTTTATTACACCCTCAAGCGATTGAGCCATTAAATTGGGGCTTTGCCATTTCGTTATTTGCTTCTGTACTTAATTTTGCAACAGCGATGATTTTATTACAAGCAGGTAAAAAATATCATTCCATTACCTTAGAAGCCGATGCACACCATTTAATGACCGATGTATGGACTTCGGTGGGNNTTAAATATTTTATGGACAGGTTGGCAATTATTATATCGTTCGGTAAATGGCTTAATGGATGCGGCTTTACCTGTTGAAGAAATTGAACACATTTGTCAAATTTTAGATAAATATGCCGCAAGCGAAGGCATTGCCTATCAGTCTTTAAAAACGCGTCAAGCAGGCTCACGAAAATTTGTGTCAGTACATATTTTGGTGGCTGGTGATTGGAGCGTGCAAAAAGCTCATGACTTAATTGATATTATCGAGATGGATATTGAAGAAAGTTTGTTTGGCTGTCATGTGCTAACCCATTTAGAACCCATTGGTGACCCATCAAGTCATCATTTGTAATGATAGCAAAGTTTAAACGTTGTTCCCTGAGCGAAGTCGAAGGGACAACTCACTTATGCCCGCCACCCGATGACCAACCACTACCACTACTGCTGCTCCAACTACGGCTAGGGCCAGAACCACCTGATGTTGAAGACAGGTTAATAAATGTGGTAAAAAACACAATCAAAATTGCCCATACAAAATAATTAGATACGCTCATGTTATGTTCCTACGGCCAAAAACCATAATACCGCAGTGGCAATAATTGTTAGCACCAAGCTACCCGAACCAAACACAATTAACGGCAAATTAATAAGCCATAACAACGCCACAAAAACTTTAAACAAGGGTAATTTATTAGAGGCATTAGCCAACACCACAGGGCTAGTCACACTTTTATTAAACCATTTGGCAACTAATGCTTTAGGCACTTTTTGCGCCAAACTCCATGTAACTTCATTGGTGGTTTTTTCGGCACTGATTTTATCGGCGGCAGCTTGATAATCGGTGATATTGGTTTTATCACCCACTTTAACACGCCAATTAAATGCGCCTGCGGCATAAATAACCCGCGCTTGATAATCCCATAATTTTTTAAAGGTTTTACCTTGATATACAAGCGCATCACGACGACTGGTATCGGGCATTTCGTTTAAAACGCTTATTTTATCCCAGCCTTCGCTACTTTCGACTAACCACAAAAAACCTTTAGTGGCGTGATACAGTAAATATTCTGTCCACGGTGCGTCTGCATCTTCGCCTAATTCTTCGGCTTGTAATAAACCAATGATGACATAATCAACCCCATCAATTTTGCCTATATCACCTAAATTTAAGGAGGTATGCTTGGCGGCTTGCTGGCTATGTTTTTGTATAACTATCGCTTTGTCTTCATTTAGCTCTACGTTAGCACTACACGCAGGACAAACAATATGTTTAAACTCTTGATTAGCATAGGCAATTTGTGAGCCACAGCTTGGACAATCTAAGGCTTGCATTTGCCCTTTAATACGCCCTGCACTGTCTTCTATTACGTCTTTGTCGCGCAATAATTGGCATTGTAAATCGTCTAAAGTAACCGCTTTGCCTGTGTAACGTAACGGCGGAAAGCCATCAGAATAATCAAGAGTTAAAAAATTATCTTTAATTCTAAAATCAGCAACTTGAGTCTGCCAACCTTTACCAACTTTAAAAGGAAGCTCGCCTTGTCCACCTGTACAGCGTGCGCTACGCACATCGGTCGCTGAATATAATCTATATTTACTTAAAGGCCGCAACTGCTCAAAAGGGGGCGCGTCGTCGGCCTTGCCTTCTAAAAAAGTAAATACATATTGGCCTGAGGCTTCGGACAACCAGCCTTCTTTGCCGTCATCAAATAAGGCGTACCACTCATTCCATAAACCATCGTCATATTTAAGTTGAATCCGCCCTAATAAGCTAAAGCCTTGTTGTTGATAAATACCTGTTGTGCCAATTTGTAGTGGGCTGTAGTCCTCCAAGACACTAGCCATTTTGCCAATATCTTTGACCGATTCGGCATCTTTAAGCACAGTCGTTTGGCAATACTCACACACTGCCATCACAGAGACAGGTGATTTAAAAACAACATTTGCGCCACAACTTGGACAAAGGGCTTTAAACATAAGCGGTTGGGTTTCCTTAATTTTGCATATTCCCTGCCTATAATTTAGGGGAGGGTTATTACTTTCCCCTCACCCCAACCCTCTCCCCAAAGGGGCGAGGGAGCTTTATCAGGAGGAGGAGCTTAATGCTAAAGACTCATATTTTGGGGACTACGTTCAACCATTTGATAGCGATGTTGCGTAGGCTGCAAACAGTTTATTAGGTAATCCACGGCACATTGCGGCTGTGCCTCACCACACATAAACACATCAATCGCGGCATAGCTATACTCTGGCCATGTATGAATACTAATGTGTGACTCTTGCAACAACAATACGCCTGTTACGCCTTGCCCCTCGCCAAAATGATGACAATGAGCAAACAAGACCTGCGCCTGTGCCGCTTGTGCCGCCATATAAAGCAGGGTTTGCAGTTGCGTAGGGTTGGCCAATAACTCGGCCTCTACCCCGTCACACTCTAACAAATAATGCTGACCCAGTGGCTTCATCCCATGAGCTTCTTTAAGACTTCGGCTTTGGCGGTATCGTAGTCGGCTTGGCTAATTAAGCCTTTATCTAATAAACCTTTGAGCTTTTCGAGGCGGGCTGTAGGGTCATCACTGGCTGCGGCAGGCGGTGTAGGTGCTGCTGTAGCGCCACCTAATACCGATTGCGCCACAGCCGATGGATTAAAGGCTTTGGCCATCGTTTGCCCTACGGCCATACCTGCGGCCATGCTTGCGCCAATGCCTGCCATGCCACCTTCATTTTGTGCCGCTAAAGGAATGGCATTGGCTGCTTGATATTGCGCGTATTGGTTTAAATCGCCTGCCATGCCCATCGAAATACGGGTATCAATCGCTTTTTGCAACTCATCGGGCAATGAGACGTTTTCGACCACAAAGGTATCTAACTCAATGCCGTAATTTACAAATAATGGAGCTAACACTTGTTTGATTTTATCGGCCATTAAACCTTGATTAGCGGCCATGTCCAAAAATGGTACACCTGAGCTACCCATTGCGGTACTGATATTAGCCACAATCAAATTACGCAATTGCGGTTCAAGCTGTTCGGCGGTGTAAGTGCTGTTTGCGCCTGTAATACTGGTATAAAATTTTTGAGCATCGGTTAATTTGTAAGCATACATACCAAAGGCACGCAGACGCACCATGCCAAAATCACTGTCTCGGATGGTAATTGCTTGCGGTGTACCCCATTTGCGCCCTAACTGTAAACGGGTACTAAAAAAGTAAACGTCNNTTTCGTTATCGGTAAAGGGAAAACGCCACATTAATTGGCCGTCTGGCTGATTGTCCCATTCAATCACATCAACAAATTGCTTGGCAACAAATGAAAAAAGACCCATTTTAAGACTCCTGTTGATTAAGGTGGTTGTTCCCCAAAGATGCCTTTGTCCTCTCTCCCTTTGGGAGAGAGTTAGAGTGAGGGTAGCAATCGGCCACACGTTGTAGCACACCCACTATATTCGTTAATATATCATTATTCCAAAAACGTAAAACGGTTAAACCTTGAGCTTGTAAAAACTGTGTCCGAATATGGTCATATTCCAACTGCTGTAAATGCTGACCTCCATCTAACTCCACTACCAAACGTCGCTCGTGGCAATAAAAATCAACAATATACGCGCCTATGGGTACTTGCCGTCTAAATTTAAGCCCTGCTAATTGTCGGTGACGTAATTTAGACCACAATAATTGTTCGACTTGTGTTTGTTGTTGTCTTAATTGTTTGGCTTTAACTAAAGCCTGTGGTGTATGTTTTAGCAAAGTTAAGTCCTTTTAGTTGCTCTAATCACAAGTCCTCAAATATTAGCGATGAAATCCCCCTCTCCCACTGGGAGAGGGTCGGGGTGAGGGTATTTTAAACTAATGCTTAGACCTCACCCTAGCCCTCTCCTAACAGGAGAGGGAACACCATCGCTATTCTCTAGTTATCTTTGTGCAGCAACTAAAATGGCGTTTTTTCCCACTAAGCCAAACATGCCGCGTTAATAATACCAAACGTCAACGACACACCACCCAACAACGCCCCCACCGCCACATTATTGTTTTCTAACTCTTGATGCAGCTCAGGCAAAATACGCGACAATACCCCATAGGCCAATAATTGCACCGCCATTGCCGCACTTGCCCATCCTGCAAAAGCCATTAAAGAATCATTGTGCATAATGCTAGAGGCTAAAGTCAGCGAAAAGCCAATCAATGCCCCCAAAAAGCTAAAAGCGGCCGCGCCTTGACCTTGTTTTATCATGTTGAGTTCGTTGTATGGCGTTGTTTTGGTATAAACAACACTAAACACCCCAATCATGGCTAAGCTGGCTAATAAATATAAAATATAGTTGTAAATGTAAGTAGATAACATATAGCCGTTTCCTTACTGGTTAAATTGCCGTTATTATGCCCGACTTTACCACCATCGCCCACCCTTCATCATGCCCGACCGTACGCTCATTTTTTCGGTATTTATTGTTGCCTCTTGTGGCCTTGCTTATGAACTCATTGCAGGGGCATTAGCCAGTTATTTGTTGGGCGACTCCATCTTACAGTTTTCGACCATTATTGGTTGTTATTTGTTTGCTATGGGCATTGGCTCGCATTTGTCTAAATATGTGCCCGAAGAGCGCGTGCTAGACCGTTTTATCGAAGTCGAATTATTAGTCGGTTTGATAGGCGGTGTATCAGCAGCGTTATTGTTTGTGTTGTTTGCTTGGTTATCTATGCCGTTTAGAACCATTTTGTATGTTTTGGTGATGATGATTGGTATTTTGGTGGGCATGGAAATCCCCTTGGTGATGAGGCTATTACATCAACGCCAAACCGAGTTTAGCGAAATTGTGAGCCGTGTATTAACCTTTGATTATTTGGGTGCATTGGCGGTGTCGTTGTTATTTCCGTTGGTGTTAGCCCCTACATTGGGTTTGGCGCGTACAGGCTTTTTATTTGGCTTGCTAAATGCGCTAGTGGCATTGTGGACCATTCATCGCTTTAAACAGCATTTAAGTCATCCTAAATTACAACAACGCCGAGCGATTGCAGTGATTATCTTTTTAGTATTTGGCTTGGCCACCAGTGACCGTTTGGTGCGTTGGTCAGAGCAACTGATATTTGCCGACCCCATTATTCACGCCCAAACGACACCGTATCAACGTTTGATTGTCACCCGTTGGCAAGATGATTTACGCCTTTATATTAATGGTAATTTGCAGTTTTCGAGCCGTGACGAATACCGCTATCATGAAGCCTTAGTGCATCCTGCTTTAGCGAGTCTGCCCTCGGCCAAACAAGTCTTAGTATTAGGTGGAGGCGATGGCTTGGCAGTGCGCGAAGTGTTACGTTATGCCAATGTGCAACACATTACATTGGTAGATTTAGACCCCGCCATGACGCAACTATTTAGCACCAATGCCGAACTGACTGCGCTTAATCAACACGCACTTACTCAAAAAAAAGTCACCGTTATTAATGATGATGCAGGCAAATGGCTCGAAACGCATCAAGGTATTTATGATGTCATTATTGCCGACTTTCCCGACCCGTCTAATTTTGGTTTGGGCAAACTGTATTCGGTGCCGATGTATCGCTTAATCAAACAGCATTTAGCACAAACAGGCATTTTTGTGGTGCAGTCCACCTCGCCTTATTTTGCCAAGCAATCATTTTGGTGTATTGATGCCACGCTTAAAGCCGCAGGATTTTTTACCTATCCTTATCATGCGCTAGTGCCTTCGTTTGGTGAATGGGGTTATGTGTTGGCCAAAAAACAAGATAATTATCAAATTCCAACACACTACAATTTGCCGATGAAGTTTTT
>DDBM01000205.1:0-3065 GCA_002333125.1 Moraxellaceae bacterium UBA2032
AAAGCCTTGCGCCGTAACGGTTCAGGGCTTTTTTATTGTCTATAGTGTTCAGTGTGGACATTGAAAGCTAGAAAAAAAGGGGATATTTTAGGGGGGACTTCAAAAAAGCAGTAAAAAGAGATACCCCTCATGGAAAATAACCCCGTCACCCCTCAAAATCGTAAAGCATCAACCGATGCCGAAGCACGAACAGCCAAACCCGAGGCAAAAGAGTACAAATTATCCTTTGGTGGCGGTTTATATCTCTTGGTCAAACCGAATGGCCATAAATATTGGCGACTCAAGTACCGTTTTAATGGCGTAGAAAAATCACCTGTTACGTTTGGGGTATATCCCCTAGTCGGCTTTAAAGATGCCCGTAAACAGCAAACCATTGCCAAAGAACTACTCGCGCAAGGCATAGACCCTAACGAACACAAAAAAGCCGCCAAGCAATTAGAAATAGCTCAAACGGTAAACACATTCGAGGCAATCGCCCTTGAGTGGATGGAAAAACACCCGCCTCATGCAAACGTGACCGCCAATAAAAACAGATGGTTGTTAAACTTTGCCTTTACTGTCTTTGGTAAGAAGGCCATTACCGAAGTTACCGCCCCCGATGTCTTAGGCGTATGCCGCAAAATAGAAGACTCAGGACGCATTACCACCGCGCACAGTGTCAAAAGCAAATGTAGTCAAGTGTTCCGTTATGCCATTGCTACAGGTAAAGCCACTGTTGACCCTACCCTATCTTTACGCGGCGCATTAACGCCTAAAGTGATTCAACACAGACCCTCTATCACCGACCCTAAAGAAGTCGCCACGCTATTACGGGCAATCAATGGCTATCAAGGCCAGTTCGTGACGATATGCGCGTTAAAACTTGCGCCATTGGTATTTATTAGACCCGGTGAATTACGCCAAGCACTTTGGGAAGAAATAGACCTTGAAGCCGCCGAGTGGCGTTACCGTGTTAGCAAAACCAACACAGACCATATTGTTCCTTTATCGGCTCAAGCATTGGCAATCCTTAACGAACTACACGCGGTTACTGGACGCGGCAAGTATGTATTTCCAAGCATTAGAGTCAATACAAGGCCAATGTCAGAGAACACCCTTAACAGCGCGTTACGGGCTTTAGGCTATGACTCTAACGAAATGTGCGGACATGGTTTTAGAGCTATGGCGCGGACTATTCTTGATGAAGTTTTACATTATCGGATTGATGTTATTGAACAACAGCTTGCCCACGCCGTAAAGGATGTACACGGTAGAGCGTACAACCGTACTAAACACTTGCCCGAACGTAAGGCGATGATGCAACACTGGAGCGATTATTTAGACGGCTTGCAAGTGGGTAATGTGATTAGTGTTAGGTTTGGGGGTGTGGCTGGATGATAAACTTCAACATCAAAATGCTTTCTTACATTTACCATTGAAAACTTATGACCAAGAAAAATTCTCAGCCAATTGATTTTAAAATAATTTTTTGTCTTTTTTGCCATATTTATATTGAATCAGTCATTTTAGGACAACCTAAAAGAAAAGGTTTACAATGACTTTCTTGCTCAACAATGTGTTAGCAAGACATTAAAAAGCCCGACTAACTACGCGCTAACGTAATGTCGGGCTTGCTTGGTGATTATTGGTGTAATCAGCACCAATAACCGAGTTTCTTTTAACCAGTACGACCCAGTAGAAAAGAAAACTTATGAAATAAATCATACACACTAAAACGCAAAAACTCCCTGTCAATTTGGGACAGCGTTAAGTCGTTTCTTTTTTACTGGCCTCATTTTTAAGAGGTTCAGATATATGACTAACCAGTCAATCCGCTTTATTAGAAAACGCGAAGTTATGCACATGACGGGCTTACCGTCGTCCACCATTTACGACTTAATGAATCGTGATTTATTCCCTAAAAGCATCAAGCTGGCAGGGGGTAAAGCGGTTGCGTGGTCTTTGTCTTCTATTGAGGCTTGGCAGAAACAATGCCTTGCTAATCAAGAACAAGCCACCGTTTGAACTTCAAGTTATTTGCTTGTTATAGGCAATAAAAAAGGCCGTAGTGTTTAGCCGCACTACAGCCCCTTGAACTCAAAAAACAATCGACACAATCATTAAGTGAGTAAATTCGCATGACGAATTATAACCTTAACGGGGATACTTTGCCCCAATGTTTTGAAGAAGCCGCCTTATTTTTAGAAGCCCTTGCAGGTAAAGACGCGCCTTGTACATTCCAAACCTTTGACGATATGAAAGTATGGAATGAAGACAAAAAGAAGTTTGTTAACCGCGCCGATAAAAGCCTTGTCGGTATTTATCATGGAACATTCGACCAACACAAAAACGAACTAGCCGCCCTTAATGCACAACGTGCAGGCGTTTACGTTACTGTTAATCAAACAGACCTAAAAGGCCGCAAAGAAGCAAATATCGTAAAAGTTAGAGCGTTATTTGTTGACCTTGACGGTTCACCTATTCAACCGATTAAAGACCTACNNGCAAGCACTTGCCGCTAAGTTTAATGGTGATAAGGCCGTATGTGACTTGCCGCGTGTGATGCGTTTAGCTGGCTTTAGTCACAACAAACAAGAGCCGTTTATTACTCGCATTGTTGAGCTACAAGAACACAACCTTGCACCGTTTAGCGTTAATAAATTGATTGTCGGTTTAGGGCTAAATAATATACGCGTACAAGAGAGGTCAAATAATAAGCAATCTAAAAACGACAGTCATATATACGTTTCCGAACAGTTGGAGCAGAACCACGTTCACCAAGTTCACCAAGTTCACCATGTTCACCCTTTGGATGATGAAAAGTTAGATTTTGATTTAATTTTGACCAATGAACAGATAAACGACCTAAAAAGCGCGTTATCGTTTTTGTCATGCGATGATTACAAGGAATGGACAGACACAGGCAGCGCGTTAAAAACGATTGCTAATATTGATAATGTTGGCTTGAGTTTATGGCTTGAATGGTCAAGTGAAAGCCCTAAGTTTGACCATGACGAAGCCGTCAAAAAATGGCATAACGACCTAAAAGCAGACCGCACCAACCACAAAGCGATATTTGCCAAAGC
>DDBM01000205.1:3167-3772 GCA_002333125.1 Moraxellaceae bacterium UBA2032
AAACTTACGCCAGTTTCATCAAGACGATTGGCTGCTTTAGAGGTTGCTTTAGAAGAAGTGTGCCTTGAGTACCATATCGACATTAACACGGTAAAACAGATTGCAGGCATAACCAGCACCACCACACACAAGACAATACCCGATGCCGATTACCTACGGCATATTAAGGGTGAAATGTGCGCGGTATTGGCTTGCAATATGGAGAGGTGAAAAAGCGTAAAATCGTCAAAACAAGCCTTTTAAAAATAGGTTTTATTTTGCAGGGTGTATCTATTTGGATATGCCTTTTTTTATCTGTCATTTTTATAATTTGCGCTTAAAATAGCGCGGGCGCGTACACGAACAAAAAGCTATCAAAAATTAATAATAAATAGCCTGATACTATCACCAATAATCAACCACTAAAAATAGTTACGGCATTTAGTAACAAGGTATTACCTGCATTCATTTAGCCTTAAAAGTCAGTTTTTAAGGGGTAGCAAAAGAAAAAGGGGGGTACTTTTGGGGGTATTTATCGAAAATCTTAAAAATAAAATCGTTATAAAACAGTATATTATCCGTTTAATTCGATTATCGGTGTGACCAAATCTAAAAAAGCCAGCCCT
>DDBM01000202.1:0-4834 GCA_002333125.1 Moraxellaceae bacterium UBA2032
CCTTTGCTAATTTTAATATTACAATCAAATGAACTCGTTAAAGAAATAAGTTTGGCCGTTGCGCGTGCGTGCAAGCCTAATTTGTTAATAATGCAGATGTCTGCTTGTATCATTTTTGATGTACCAATTCGCGGTGTAGTATTTGAATATGAGGTAATACGGTGCGTAAAGACTCATGTAAGCGTTCGACCATATACACAGAGCGATGTTGTCCACCTGTACAGCCAATGGCTACTGTTAAATAGTGGCGATGGTCTGAGCTAAGGCGCGGCAGCCATTTTAGCAAAAATTCACTAATGTCGTGATATAAAGATTCAACATCTGGATGGCCTGTTAAAAAGTCTTTAATAGGTTGTTGTTGACCTGTTAATTCACGTAATGAGGCTTGCCAATGAGGATTAGGCAAACAGCGCACATCGAACACAAAATCGGCATCGAGTGGTACACCATGTTTGTAGCCAAACGACTCTAAAAAAATGGTGACTCGATTTTCGTTAGATAAACGTAAGGCTAATACTTGTTGTAGTTCATGTACGTTAAAGGTGCTGGTGTCTAAATAAAAACTGGCACGACTCGAAACAGGGTCGAGTAATTCACCTTCTTTTTTAATGGCTTCTTTGAGTGAGGTGTAAGGATTACTCAATGGATGTTTACGACGTGTGGCACTAAAACGCGCAATTAAAACATCATCACGCGCATCTAAAAAAAGCGTATCGGTTTGAACACCAAGCGCATCTATTTGGCTTAATACACTATCAAACTGCTTAAGGTCATCAGGTAAGCTACGCACATCAACGCCAACACCGATTTTATGTAAATCAGATTTTTGTTCTAAATGTTTAACGAGGGCAGGGAGCAGACTGAGTGGAAGATTATCAATACAATAAAATCCTAAGTCTTCTAAAATGTTTAGAGCTGAGCTTTTGCCAGAACCTGAGCGTCCACTCACAATAAGTAAGCTTTTCATCATATATAGTCTTTATAGTGTATGACAGTAGTTGAAAACTGTTGTTTAACTACTTGTTTTTTAAGTTTTACTTAAATAGCAACGTACTTGTAAAATATAGCAGAAAAATGAGGCGTTGACGAAAGTATTAGAACTAAAAAGCCCAACACATCGTTGGGCTTTTGATAGTGAGAACTTAAAAATTAGTGATGGCTTTTGAGTTTTTCTTTATGACGAACAATCTGTCGGTCTAATTTATCACTTAATAAGTCAATAGCAGCATACATATCAGGTGATTCGGCATTAGCAAAGAGTTCTGCACCTGATAAGCGAATCGTCGCTTCTGCTTTTTGGGCTAACTTTTCGATACTCAAAATAACTTGCATACTGGTAATGTGGTCAAAGTGGCGTTCTACTTTGGCGAATTTGTTTTGCACGTATTCTTTTAAGGCGTTGGTAACTTCGACGTGGTGTCCACTGATAATCATTTGCATAATAACCATTCCTCGTATTGTTGTGACAAACTCGAATGACTTACGGCCTGCATAAGCCATTAAGAAACCAAAAAAATGTGTTCTAAAAGTCATGTTGTTACTACATGATGAACAACAAATGTCAGCTCCATGAACTTAGTTTTGCCACAAAAAAACATTCAAAGCAAGCGTTTTCTGTCACTAGATGATGCAATATTGAGTGATTCACGATATTTAGCAATGGTACGTCTGGCGACTTCAATGCCTTGCTCTTGTAGCAAATCGGCAATTTTGTTATCAGACAAGGGCTTACGTGGATTTTCTTGGCTTACTAACTTTTTAATCATGGCTCTAATGGCGGTAGAAGAGCATTCGCCACCCGAATTTGTGCCTACATGACTTGAAAAGAAATATTTCAATTCAAAGAGTCCACGTGGTGTAAGCATATATTTTTGACTGGTGACACGTGATACGGTGGACTCATGTAAACCCACTTCGTCGGCCACACTACGTAGTACAAGGGCTTTCATGGCCTCTGCACCTTGTTCTAAAAAGTCGCGTTGATGTTCTACTATACATGTCGCGACTTTAAGTAAGGTTTCGTGGCGACTTTGTAGGCTTTTTAAAAACCAACGCGCTTCTTGCAAATTGTTTTTTAAGTAAGTGTTATCGGAGCTGCTATCGGCACGACGAATTAAGCTGGCGTATTGATTGTTAATGCGTAGTTTGGGTGTGCTGTCGGGGTTAAGTTCTACACGCCAGCGATTTTTATGTTTGCTCACAATCACATCGGGTACGGTGTAATTGTTGTCGTCGCTACCAATTTTGCCACCTGGGTGGGGGTTAAGGCTTTGAATTAATAACATTGCCGAGCGTAGTTGATATTCCGATAGTTTGGCGTGTTTTAGTAAGCCTGCTTGGTCCTGTGCGGCCAGTAAATCTATATGTTCTTGGATGATGGTTAAGGCTTCGGCACGAAACTCGGTATCTTCGGGTAATTGTTTAAGTTGAATACTTAAACACTCTTGCAAATTACGCGCGGCAACGCCCGCAGGTTCAAATTGTTGTACGCGATGTAATACCGCAACAACTTCGTCTAACTCTATGTCTTCATTAGGTAAAATATTTTGTGCGGCTTCTTGTATGTCTTCTAATTCAACGGTCACATAGCCGTTTTCGTCTAGTGCATCAATCAAGCATACTGCAATGGTGCGGTCAGTAAGACTAAAATGCGTTAAATTCACTTGCCATAATAATTGGTCGTATAAGGTTTCGGCAACGGTTGAACGTGATTCAAAACCTTCTTCTTCCTCATCATTACTCATGCTGCTGTTGGCACTGTTGCCTGTAAAAATATCGTCCCATGCGGTATCAACGGGCAGTTGGTCTGGAATTTCTTGATTGGTATTTATCTCGATTGTGCTGTTAGAAAGTTCGGTTTCGTAGTCGTCTTGGGGTGATTCTTCTTGTTTGCTTGTTTCACTTTCTTGGCTGCGAGTTTCGTGTTCTTCATTAACTTCTAATAAAGGGTTGGAGTCTAAAGCGTTTTGGATTTCTTGTTGTAATTCGAGGGTGGAGAGTTGCAACAAACGAATTGCTTGTTGCAGTTGCGGGGTCATGGTTAAGTGTTGACCCATTTGTATATTAAGAGAAATTTTCATAGACGGTACTATATATTAGTCAGCAAACAAAATTATAAAATCACGCCTTGAGTATATAGCCTCGTTTAACAAACTGCCATGCAAAAAACAGTCCACTTGTCGGCTGTTGTTGTCCGTTTGTACGAAAATACTACAAGCTAAAGCTATTGCCCAAATAAACTTGCCGTACTGTTTCGTTGGCTAAAATTTCGGTAGGAGTGCCTTCGGCAATCATTACGCCACTGTTAACAATATAAGCCTTTTCGCAAATATCTAAGGTTTCGCGTACATGATGGTCGGTAATTAACACGCCAATACCCCTGTTTTTAAGATGACTAATAATGCCTTTAATGTCGGCTACCGAAATAGGGTCAACACCTGCAAAAGGCTCGTCTAATAAAATAAACGAAGGTTCGGTGGCTAAGGCGCGGGCAATTTCTACGCGTCTGCGTTCGCCACCCGAGAGGCTCATGCCTAAACTATGTCTAATATGGGTAATATGAAACTCCTCTAACAAGGCATTGGCTTTGTCTANNAAAAATAGACGCTTCTTGTGGTAAATAACCAATGCCGCGTCGGGCGCGTTTGTGCATAGATAAAAACGAAATATCTTCACCATTAAGGGTAATTTGGCCTTTATCCATTGGCACTAAACCCACAATCATATAAAAACTGGTGGTTTTTCCTGCACCATTGGGCCCTAATAAGCCCACAATTTGCGATTTTTCTACCGTTAAACCTACATCTTTAACCACGGCTCGGCCACTGTAGCTTTTAGCCAAGTTTTTGGCGCATAAAGTCATGGTTGTACACTCGTGGCTGAAGGGCTTTCTCCTAAAGTTTTACTTTTACGGTCTTCTCTTTTGGGAGGAGGAAAAACCAATTGCACTCGATTTTGGGTATTACCTTTGGCTTCGATTTCGCCTTTATCCATAGAATATAAAATCTCTAGGCTTTTAAAGGTCGAGCCTGCTTGTTTTAAAATGGCATTACGTTTGAGGCTAATTAAGCCATCTTGGGCTTGATAACTAATTTCTTCGGCTTCGGCGGTGGCAATGCCTTTTTGAAGGCTAGGTTGTTGTTGAAACTTAGCAGGTTTGCCAATGGCGGTAATGGTGATAATTTTGCCGTCTTTGTCGGTGGTGGCGGTAATTTGTTCGGCATTAATTAATAATGAGCCTTGTTTGATTTCGACATTGCCAGAATACACGGCAAGCCCTGTTTTTTCGTTGTAGCTGGCGTTATCGGCGGCTAAAGAAATAGGCTGGTCGCGGTCATTGGGTAATGCCAAAGCGGCTACTTGATAACTGACCAGTAATAATAAAAGGCTAACGCGGCGATAAAACATAAGTTCCTCTGACTTGGCCAGTAAATTGTAATAAACCTGTTTCGGTATTTGCTTCTAAGCTTAAGCTGCTAATTTGCCCTTGTGTGGTGCTAACCACAACAGGGCTATTACTTTGTAAGAAATGTGTTTCTTGGTTGGCGGTTAATGACTGTGTACTTAATTGTAGTGGTGTGCTGTTTAGGCGTTTTGCTAACACCTCTTGTTGTAGGCTAATTTGATGATTGTTTTTTGATAAAGTAGCCTGTTGTGCCGATAACTGCCATGTGGCTTGGTCATGTTGGTATAGCGTAATAAAGGGTTGTTGAATAATACTTTCATCACGCTGATTATAGTGCAGCAAAGTAGTGGCGGTTAAGGTGCGTTCGGGTTGACCTTGTTCGTTAACTTGTATCCCTGTAATCTGGGTGATTTCGTAGTCGGGTGTATT
>DDBM01000202.1:4849-5010 GCA_002333125.1 Moraxellaceae bacterium UBA2032
GCCACAGCCACGCCAAAACCTGCCATTTTAATGGCAGGAATGTCGGGCCAATCATCACCCATATAAGCCATTTCATCTAAAGGAATATTTAATTCTTTGCTTAGTGCAGCGAGGGCGACACCTTTGTCTTCACGGCCTTGTAGCAAGTGTTTAATGCCTAA
>DDBM01000130.1:0-2534 GCA_002333125.1 Moraxellaceae bacterium UBA2032
GGAATACGCTCGCGCTGCCATGTGGGAATGCCTTGAGCTTGTAACAGAGTTTTTACATCGTGGTGCTGCTGCCGCCCTATAGGTCGAATTTTTTCGCCCCCTTGACGATAGCTAATGCTAACCTGCCCCATGTGCCAATGATGCGGCGCAATACCTTGTTGCGCTTGTTGAGGTGTAATCTGTTCACCTGTAGGCAATACAATGGCCTGAGTTTTATTGTGCCACAAAACGGCGGCGTGTTTGTCAAAAAGTGCTAAAGGCTTCATGGCAAAGACTTGCTGCCGATAACGTCTCACCTCCACCCCTTGCCAATAAAGTAAGGGCTGTGCATCAGGTTTAGCCACGCAAACTTCTGTCCAAATACGGCAAATATCGCCATAGTCAGGTATAGGCAATGCTAATTGCTCTAACCAATATCTAAACAAATTATGGCGACGTGCTGCCGTTAAGTTAGCCAATACACCAATATTTAGCGAGTAATGTGCGTCTTGTGCTTGCTGATAATCGGCTTGTGCTAAATCTTGTAATAACTCGTGTGCATCTTGCATACGCTGACTGGTATGCGCTAATTGCTGAATGGCTTGTGGCCAACGTTTAGTTAATACGGGTAATACCTGATGACGCACATAATTACGATTAAAAATTAGATTGCTGTTAGAGTCATCTTCAATCCAAACTAAGTTTTTTTGTGTGGCATAATTCATAATTTTCTGACGCGAGATACTTAACAACGGTCGCCAACAAGCAATTTTTGTATCACAAAAAGGCACATCTGTTAGCTTTGCTATACCCATTAAACCTTTAACGCCTGTGCCACGCATTAAACGCAATAAGAGGGTTTCTGCTTGGTCTTGTTGATGGTGTGCCAATAACAACACATCATTGGCTTGTAAATGCTTATTGATGGCTTGATAACGTGCTGTACGGGCGGCAGCTTCGAGGCTGGCAGTTTGTGCCACTTGTACGTATTCGATGCAGTACTCTACGCCATATTGCTGCGCGATATTGGCAACATGAGCCGCCCAATCATTGGCATATTGGCTTAAACCATGATGGACATGAATTATTTTAATGGGACGTTGATGAAACTGATTTAACGTGACTAAGATATCTAATAACACATGAGAATCTACACCACCACTATAGGCCACCACTAAACGCTGTATGTGTGGCTGTAAGTGCTGCTGTAAAAAGCTTTTTAGGGTTGAGAGAGGCATAAGTACACTTAATGGGAATTACAATACCCCATAACTCATAATGCGTTCTAGGCGACGCGCACATAAGGCTTTTTCGTCCATACCACGTAAGCGTTTAAGCTGTTTAGACAGTGTTTTACGCAAGGTATCGGCCATTAAGATAGGGTCGCGGTGTGCGCCGCCCAACGGTTCTGGTACTAACTCATCAACAAAACCAAGCTGTTGTAAGCGTGGTGCGGTTAAACCCATCGCTTCGGCGGCTGCCCCTGCTTTGTCGGGTGTTTTCCATAAAATAGCCGCGCAACCTTCGGGGGAGATGACCGAATACACGCTATATTGCAGCATCAATAAGGTATCACCTACGCCAATGGCTAAGGCACCACCCGAACCGCCCTCCCCAATCACCGTGGCAATAATGGGCACTTTAAGGCGCGACATCACGGCTAAATTGTGGGCAATCGCCTCGCTTTGGCCACGTTCTTCGGCCTGAATACCTGGGTAAGCACCTGGTGTATCAATAAAAGTAAAAATCGGCAGCTTAAAACGCTCAGCCATTTCCATTAAACGTAAAGCTTTACGATAGCCTTCGGGGTTAGGCATACCAAAATTACGCTTGCCACGCTCTTTGGTGTCTCGGCCTTTTTGATGGCCAATGACCATCACAGGTTCGCCTTGAAAACGCGCCAAGCCACCCACAATCGCCGCATCGTCTTTAAAGACACGGTCGCCATGTAGCTCGTCAAAATCAGTAAAAATATATGAAAGATAATCTAAGGTATAAGGCCGTTTGGGATGACGCGCTAATTGGGTGACTTGAGCCGCATTTAAGTTAGCAAAAATCTGCTCGGTCATAGCCAAACTTTTTTGTTCTAGGCGTTTAATTTCATCCCCTAGCTGCAAACTACTATTGCCATTAGCGAGTGCTTGTAGTCCTTGTATTTGACCTTCTAACTCAGCAATGGGCTGCTCAAATTCCAAATAATTAGGGTTCATTTACTCTCTTCCGTTATACACTAAACGCACTGCTTGCGTGCCATATACCTGTTTTAAGCGTTTAATCAAATCATCATGCGGATAAATACGCCAATTATCGCCGCACTGTAACACGGCTGTTGCCGAAGTATGTTGACAGCGCAACAAAAGATTGACGCTTTTTTGGTCATTTGTAGGCAAAAAGCGTAAAAAAAGCTGTTTTAAGTCATTTATTGCCGCCGCAAGCAAGTTATTTGCATTTAAAGATAGCTCAATGGCACGAATCGAGCTAATACGCGCGTCCATTAAAGAGTATACTTTTTTGGCGGTGACTCGTAAGCCACCCTTAAACTCGTCGGGGCTGAT
>DDBM01000130.1:2547-2797 GCA_002333125.1 Moraxellaceae bacterium UBA2032
GGTTGTAAATCGCAAATTTTACAGGCAATGTGGCGTTTTAATTCGTCATAATATTGGTCTATAGGATGACCCGTTAAATATAAGCCGAGGGTGTCTTTTTCGCCTTGTAAACGCTCGTCATCTGTCCACACTAGAGCCGAAATATATTGATTGTTAGGTGTAGCTTCAACAATATCGCCAAATAAATCCATCATGCCTGCGTTTTGATTGCGATTTTGCTGTTCGGCTGCTTTTACCGCTTCGCTAAGAG
>DDBM01000191.1 GCA_002333125.1 Moraxellaceae bacterium UBA2032
AGTAAACCAAGCAGTGTTGATAGTTGTGACTACGGCATATTGTTCTAAGCTAAGCTGTTAAATTAGCTGCGCCACGTTAATACCTAGTGCTTCGGCTAATTTTTGGCGTGTCGCCTTGCGTGGTTTGCTAGACATTTCTATTTGCGCTAAGGCAGATTGAGTAATCCCCATTTTTGTAGCAACGATGTCTTGAGTTAGACCCAAGTATTCACGCCATGCACGAGCCAAAGAGTAGTCCTCACGCAAAACATAGCGCATAACTTCATGGGGAACAGACTCTTCAATTGTAGGCTTGGTGATAAACGCATTTCCAAAGGCAGCTAAATAATCAGCGTAAGGAATCACGGCAAAAGCAGGTTTGCCACCTTGCTCGATAATTTGAACGTTAGTAGGTGTTACCATCGCGTTTTTTCACCTCTTGAATATCAATAATTTGTATGTCATTTTGGGCATCAAATAAGACACGGTAATTTCCTACTCTTAACCGATAACCATACTTGTGATTCGTCAATGCTTTGACGTTTTTAGCTGTAGGCAAGTCGCTTAGAGTGCTTATAGCTTCTTCTATGTCTATTCTGGTTGTTTTGTCGGTGATTTTAGCCACCTGCTTACGCGCTTTGCGCTGCCATTGAATATTGTACATAAATTAGCTCTTGCCTTATATAAGACATAATAAGACTAAATTAGTTAAAGTCAAGGATTGGTAGTCGTGTTAGGTTAGCAAAAGTGTGGGTTGAGGAACGAGATCCATCATTTTAATTTTGCCTTAACCCTCATAACCAATAGCTAAGAAACCGATTTAACTAAGCGTAAAACGCCTTTAAGGTTTTTATTATTTTTTGCAGCTCTAAAGGTTGGCGCATCATAGATTGTTGGATTTTCAATATTTTTTACAAATATAGTGCAAATATCTTCTAGGCGCATACCCCAATGGTCGGCAAAAATTCGTTCTTGTATTTCATAAAAATCAAAACCCTCTTTGATGATACAGCCAATACGTGTTGTAATAATCAGGGTTTTAAACTCCTCAAACGTAGGTAAACGCCAACCTTTATCTGACTCTTGTGCTAATATTTTTTGCACTTCATCCCAACTGAGTAATTGCGGATTGCCTATGACTTTACCATTCACCCATTGTTGACCTACACAACATCGCTGCCATATTAAATGTGTTTTAGCATCATAAAATTGGCTCGCTAAACCCATTAACTCTTCTGATGTTTGAGGATTATATTGTCGTTGTAAGGCATTAAGTCTTGCTTCTTCACGGCGTTGCTCTTCTTGTTGTAATTGTGCAAACTGCTGCCAACAGGTTTCTGGATTAATATCTTCACGAAGGTATTGCACCAGTTTTGGCCACTCTCTGGGTAGAGATTCTTGATTAGCACCAGGCCACAGTGGGTTAGCTAAACTGACAGCTAACTCATCAAAATTGGGATTATTGGCCAGTCGCGCAACAATTAAACAACGAGGCGTGTATACGCCTCTATTTTGGCTTTTTTCTTTAAAACGAGGATTAAAGTCGACATTAAGCAATTTATCCAAACCTTTTATGTTTTCGGCAATCGCTAAAGCCTTTAAAAAACCGTCTTCAAACCATTGCAGTCGTGTTGTAACATCTTCTTTGGTTTTTAATTTCAGTTTGCTATTGTCTTCTCTCAAAAATTCGGATGGGGGGGGATATAGGTCATGTAGGAGCAGCATCTCAACACTCTTAGAATTCTTTTCTTTAAAAAAATCAAATTTATGGTAAATGTTTTCTACTAGGGGAATATTAATATACAAACATCCATTCAAGCCGTAGTCACCCTCTTTATCTTGTGTGTATCCTACGGAGATATATTGAATACCGTATGTGGTTTTTTTAATATACACAGGTTTGGTGCTTATCGGAGTTAATAATTCGTAGCTCAAACCATACCTTGCCATTAACTCGTGCATTATCGGCTGTACATAGTCTTTAAATTCATTAAGATTTTTAAAGGTTTTATTAGCTAAAAAATCCTTTTGCATTAACCAATCAATGGCTCTGTTATCGGGTAAAACTTTTTTTGTCGGAAGGTACGCTACACCTAATTGGTCATCATAAATAACCAAATTAAATGCGGCTGCTGTGTCGCCTAATGTTTTGAGTAAGGGTAAATAGTTGCCATAAGGTAGCTCTAAGCTATGTAAGGCATATTGGTGTTGTTTAAACTGNNCGAGCTAAATCTTGTATGCGTTGAGCAAAGGCTAATATGGCACTGCTAGGGCGTTCTGGTTTTTCAATCAATTGGTTAAAGGTTTTAAACACTTCATCCATATTTGTCGGTGTGCCATAATCGGTGGCATCCCATAAATACAACATTTGTCCGCTCATGTTTTTTTCCTTAATTTAAGCTTGCTCAATTATAGGTTGAATATCTTGGTTTTTAATAGGGCGTATTACAGTGCGTGATTGTTGAAGTCAGCCACAAATTATCAAAAAAATGATAGGTCTCATGCTTTGGCACATTTGACCTAAAAAAGTATCAGCATAAACAGAAGTAAACCAAGCAGTGTTGATA
>DDBM01000002.1 GCA_002333125.1 Moraxellaceae bacterium UBA2032
GAATGGCTTCGTCGGCACTGGCGGCTTGACCACCGACATTGGATAAATCGTTGACGCTATTAAAACTACTGGCCTCTTCGCCTTTGCTGTGCATCACTAAATCGGGATACATGATTAGAGCAACTACCATCACCAGTTGTAAGCCAATAAACGGTACAGCCCCACGATATAAATGCGCGGTGGTTACTTCTTTAGGCGCGACACTGCGGAGATAAAACAACGAAAAACCAAATGGTGGCGTTAAAAACGAGGTTTGTAAATTCATTGCTAACAACACACCAAACCAAATCGGGTCGATACCTAATGTATGAATAATCGGTACTAATAGCGGAACAACAATAAAGACAATCTCAAAAAAGTCTAAAAACATCCCCAAGCCAAACACCATCAAATTGACCACCAACAAAAAGGCAATTTCGCCCGCAGGCAGTTGGCCAAACAAATGCTCAACCCATAAGTCGCCATTTAAAGCTCTAAACACTAAAGCAAACAAACTTGAGCCAATTAAAATAAACATGACAAACGAGGTCAATTTAGCCGTGCCGTCTAAGGCTTGATGCAACAAAGAAATACTTAAACGCCGTTTAGCAACGGCCAAAAACAACGCCCCTGCTGCGCCCATTGCCCCTGCTTCGGTGGGTGTGGCGAGGCCAATAAAAATCGTGCCTAAGACCAAAAAAATTAGCACTAAAGGCGGTACTAAAGCATTTAATAAACTACCCCATTTAATGGGTAATACTTCTTTGGGTGCAGGCAACCATTGCGGTTTGGCAAGAGCAACCGCGCCTATAAACAAAGCAAATAATAAGGTGAGCAATAAGCTCGGATACAACGCGCCTAAATACATATCGCCCACAGGCACGGCTAAGGTATCGGCCAATACAATTAATACTAAAGAGGGCGGGATGATTTGTGCGAGTGTGCCTGAGGCCATAATCACACCGCTAGAAATAGCAGGCGAATAGCCTTGACGTACCATCATCGGGAGCGAAATTAGCCCCATCGCCATCACGCTTGCGGCCACAATACCTGTGGTAGCGGCTAATAATGCCCCTACCAAAATTACCGCAAAGGCCAAGCCACCACGCACTTTGCCAAACAGTTGATTAACTGCGTCTAACAAGTCTTCGGCAAGTTGGCTTTTTTCTAAAATCAAACCCATTAGGGTAAAAAACGGAATCGCCATTAAGGTTTCGTTACGCATAATGCCAAATAAACGCTCTGGCACGGCTTGCACTAATTCGATAGGTAATGCGCCTAACATTACCCCTAGCGCACCAAAAATCAAGCCAACAGCGGCCAATACAAACGCCACGGGATAGCCTGTTAACAACAACGCAAACAAGGCAGCAAACATTAACGGCGCGAGCCAACCCCAATCGCCTGTCATGTTGGCTCTCCCTTAGCAATAATTATTATACGTTTGCCAATCTCGCTAAACACTTGCAAAATCAACAAGACAAAGCCTACAGGAATCAGCAATTTAACAGGCCAACGGGGCAAGCCACCTGCATCGGCAGACATTTCGTTATGTTGCCACACCTGCATAAACTCTTGCCAACCAAGCCACGCCAAACCAATAGCCACAGGTAAAACAAAAATAATATGACCCACTATATCAACCCAAGCACGTGTTTTTGCCGACCAATGTTTGGATAACACATCAACACGAACATGTTTGTCGGCTTGTAAGGTATAAGCCGCACCTAATAAAAATACTGCCGAATACAAATACCATTGGCCTTCGAGCCAACCATTAGAGCCAAAACCAAATTTACGCGCCACCGCAGTAAATACCGACAGTAACACGGTGGCCAATACCAACCACGCCACACCACGCCCCAGCGTTTGGTTAAGCGCATCAATAAAATGGCTTATTTTTTTTAGTCCGTTCATAAGTATTTAACAAAGAGAATGCAGGAAATGCGCGAATAATACGCGCATGAGGGGTGTTTTTGTACTTTAAAAAGAAAAAAGGGCAAGAACCGAAGTTCTTGCCCTTTTTAAAGGCATTTTAAATACTAGAATAACAAGTATTTATTAGTTTGATACGCCCGTATCAACAGCATTACCTTGAGCATCTTTAACGCCAGACACTGTTACTGTAAGATCAGTTGTATCATAATAAGTCTTACCTGCCGCAAGCACAGCAGTTGTGTCATAACTTAAGGTTGCAGTGTTTGTACCTTCATCATATGAAACTTTAAGCGTTGGCAATACTTTATTTGCATCAACTTTAGTCGACTTAACTCCAAGTACGTAAGTAGCTACTTTAGCTGAAGCCTCTGTTACATCTGAACCAAAGGACACAAAGCCTATAGTAACAAATGGTGCTTGTACTTTAGCAATACTGCGAGTATTTGTAGCGGTACCAGCAGCATTTTTAGTAAGCATTTCTTTACCAGCAACATCTTTAACGCCTGTTACTGTTAAAGTAGAGCCTGCAGGTAAACCACTTGCAAAGTTTAAAGTAGCAGTAGTACCACTATAATCAATGCTAACTAATGCAGGCAATGCTGGTGCAGTTAATGGACCACCATCAGCTACAGCGGTTGCAGTAAGTTTATAGTTAGCTAAGGTTCTAGCACTTACTTTATCCATTGGCTCTGGGAAGTTAACAGTTGCAGTAGTTGAGCCTTGTGCTAAACTAATACCCACTCCCGCTGGTGCAATAACATCTTGAACCGTAACTGTATTACTATCAGCAGACTCAACAAGGTCACCGTTTACGGCATGCACTACATAACCATAGGTGATTTTTTGATCAAAACCTGTTAAAAAATCTACGTTAGGATCTGTAACATCAGATGTGCGAATACGGTTAGCAGCAGTATCTGGGTTCATGCCATCAATAACGCCATTAGCATTAAGTTGCTTACTTTCAAAAACCGAACCATTAACGGTTGCCACTCTATATACTTTATAGAAACTTGCGCCACTTGCAACGGGCCAGTTAAGCAAAACGTCATTCTGAGCACCCGCCGCACCTAAACCCAAGTTTGCTGCATTTTCAACATAAAGCCCTTCTACCTTTGCTGGTGTTGGCGAGCCATTAGTTGTAAAGTTTACCACACCACCATTAGCTAGATTAGAAAAATCAACTGGAAGAGTAGGATTATTCAAATCACGTAAATTAGCAGCAGCAGCGGCAATAGACACTGTATAGCGTGAAGATGCAGCAAGTGACGATTTAGGCAAAGTGACTGTTAACTCAGTCATTGCATCATTCCACACCAACGTATGAGGGGTATTACCCGCCTTAGCACCACCAAAAGTTACTAAAACATTATTATACAAGCTAGGAGCTGCCGCTGTTGCTGTAAGCCCTGTAGAATAGGAGCTTTTTAGTATTGGCTCACTAAAAGAGAACACAACTTTAATGTCGTTAGCAGGAGACAAATCACTATTATTTTCTGGTGTTGCGCCTAAAACTCTAGGAGCTAAGTTATCAGTAGTGCTTACAAATACAGTACGTATATCTCCAGCAGCAACATCATCAGCACCAGCAGGATTACGATTAGACAACAACATTTTAACTTGACCATCTGCAGGAGCAGCTACTGGCTCACTACCACGCTCGGTGCCATCTGCACTCACTACATCAATACGATATTGACGTAGAGACTCAATATTAGCAAAGCTAAATGCGCCTGTAGCATCGGTAGTTACCGTGCCTACCACATGCTCACTTGCACCTGTACTCGTTACAATTGCATTCACTGGAGTAGTAGGAGGAGGGAAAGCAACTGGAGCAAGAATAGATACTAAATTAACTTTATAGCCAGCCTTTGTTACAGGCTTAAGTGTTACTGCGCTTGTTACCACACCACTAATGCCAGCAGCCAATTTGCCTACAGTAATAGGCAAAGATGCAACTAAACCAGTAACGGGTGTAGCATGGTTTGATGCAGAAGTGCCTGTTGTAGTATCAGAACCGTCATTAAGCGTACCAAAAGTAACGGGTGCTGCTGTAAATGAAAAGTCCGGATATTTAGCCGCACCAGCAGCCGTTTTTACTTGACGTAAATCAACAGTTACTTGATATGTGCTAGCAGCTACCGTAGTTGTACCAGCCGTACCAGCCGTTGCAGGCACATTACTAATTACAAATTGACCATTGTCCGCTGTTGTCGCCTGAGCAACACCAATACTAACTACGGCACCCGCAATAGGTTGGTTAGTAACAGTATCTGTCAAAGTACCTTGAATAGTACCCGTTGGCACTAAAGTATTAGGATTAGGGGTGCCTACCGAAGTAGTAACATTTTTGTCGTCACCACAACCTGCCAAACCTAAAGTTAAGGCTAACGAAACAGCCAATGCTAATTTATTGGTGCGAAACGCGCCAATTTCTTTTGATACGTGAGTCATACTTTTCTCCTGACCTAGTTCTAAGTATCTGTACACTAACACTAAATTAACTCACCCAAATTTAAAGACTATGCCATTCAAATTTTAGCAAGCTTCTTATTTTAACACACCACGTTTGCCAAACAACCAAAAGCAAAGCTACAGCTTTTAACTATTCAGCAGTAATTACAATACGACGATCGGGTGCCAAACAACTAGAAAGCTTAATACCTTTTAGGGTTTTTGGGCAATCTTTTATGGTGGTAACTGGCTCAGTAGCCCCACGACCAATTGTTTGAATAATGGTTGCTGAAACACCCTTACCAACCAATAATACTTTAACCGCCTCAGCACGACGCTCTGATATTTTTTGGTTAATAGCAGCATTACCTGTACGATCGGCATGACCAATTACGGTTACTTTAGATAATTTTGTAACATCTATATTTGCCGCTACTAAGGCATTGGCAAGATCTTTAGATGCTCTAGGTGTTAACTGTGAGCTACCTTTGGCAAACAAATTATCTGACTTTAAATTATGCAAAGTCACTTGTGGTTTTTTTGCAACCACAACTGGCTCAGGCACAACAACAGGTAACGCTTTTACAGGTGCAGCTTCTAAGTTAAACGCCACACCTAAAGCGATATACAAATTAGATTTATCTGTATTTGAATCAGATAACAAATAACGCGCGTCTAATTGTAAAAACCGATTAGGGGTTTGGGCATATTGAAGACCTAAGCCAAAACTCCCCAATACAGACGAGCTACTTTCATCGCGATTTTGATACAATGATGACTGACCTGTTTGCTGTGCAAATATAGGCATGCCCTCAGCTGTAAATTTATCACGACCATAACCAATGCCCGCTTGCACAAAAGGCCGCCATGTATCGCGACTCAAAAAATACAATCCTTCTACAGTTAAGGCATCTTGACTATATTTGCTGTTCAAATAGCCTGCTGCTTCGTCTTTAGCAACACCACGACTAACACCTATTTGAACATCGATATTATCGGTCATTTGCTTGCCCATTTTGAGCGCGGCAAATATGCCCATTGTGGTTTCATCAGGAGCCATTACCCCAACCTGCGGCAACACATACCATGACGGATTAGTGTCTGTAGCATAAACATTTACACTCGCAACACAACTTGCAAGGTATAAAGCGGTTAAAAGCTTTCCTTTCATTTTAAATTCATCTCCACTAACTCAAGTGTTTTGGATGCCGTAATATTTAGTAACATCTGGAAACTCGTTTTGGCAAATTTAACAGATTCTTAACGCCAACACAATAGCTCACAATAAGTACACAAAAGTAACACCTAACAAGGCAGAGTGCCAACTAACTTTGTTTAAAGGGTATGCAGCGATTGTGTTATTTGTGAAGTAAGTCTCATCTACTCCCTCTTGTGTTTGCCATTTTTTATTTTTCAAAAAAAACTGCCATTTGATTTTGTTATTAATTTTATAATCGGCGGCTACATTCAAGCTAATTCCTGAGGCATTAGCCATATGCCTAAAACTTAATGGATGCATAAATTCTTTACGCAAATTCCAGTTAGCTTGTGCAGTATAATCGGCACGCCCATACTCAAACCCAAAAGATATTAAGCAATTATTTGTTATTTTTTTGCTAACATCTACGCCTAATAACACACCCTGCCACTGCATATCGTAACTATTATTTAGTCCAAAAATAGAGCCGTAATTTGGAATAACTTGATAACCATCACTCATAGTTAAGTTTTGATTATATCTAAAAAAGCCAATTTTTGGCTTAATAATCAAGGTGTTATTTAAAAAAGAAAGCGATTGCCCTAATGTTACCTCTATATCCGTTAGCCTACCATCACCTTTACTTTCTGAACGCAAAAAAGGCAAAGTGCGGTTATTGCCATTATAGTCAGTATCTTCATTACTCCCCGAGCTAATGTCTCCACCTGCCATCTGTAGGCTTAAAAATAACGCTTTGGGTAAATTTAGGTTTGTGGCTATGTGTATTTGAGGTGTGTTTAGTTTTTTCCATTTAAGTTCAGACAATACATTTACGGTAGTGCCTTTAATACTCCAATCTATATTATCTTGACGCGCCGCCACACCAACAGAAACATTAGAAATAAAACTTGTGGGCGTAGCTGCATTTACAGAAGGGGAAGATAAGGCAATAGCAAAAAAACAAAAACGACTGACTATATTAACATTAGCCATCAAAAAGAACCCTACTTGGCAATTGTGTTATTTGCTTACGCATAGTGATTAAATCAACTTTGTAAACTTATGTATCATATTCTTACTGTTTTATGAAAGCCTTTCAAGTAAAACATTAGTATTTTTACAAATAATCACCTCATAGGCATTCATCTAAAAATTGACTTTTATATCGCACAAATTGTCAGTAAAGCGAATGTTTCTATGGCTAACTATGGCACTATCAAAGCATCAACAATATATAAGTCACCCACTTTTAATACGGGAGAGAACAACAATGACCACATTTATGGGACAAGCCCAAGGCTTTGGTTTAGCCATTTTAACGCAAATGGCCAGTAGCGAATGGCCAGACAAATTTAAACTGCGTAAACCTATCGAAAAACTATTGTATCAAGGTAGCAAAACAGGCTTTCAGGTGATGACTAAAGTGAGTCGTCAATTTGCCAGCTCAGGCAAAGCACAAGGCCAAGCAACCCGTTTAAGCACCAGTGCCACTAAAGGCGTTTTTGATTTAAGC
>DDBM01000204.1 GCA_002333125.1 Moraxellaceae bacterium UBA2032
TATGCCGTGCAGTCTATCGCGCAAGATTTTCAGCGTGAGCAATTAATATTTAAACGATTAGACAAACTGACGAGTAGACGCAATCGCGTTTGAGATAAACATAAATATCCACCAATCTTAAGTCTAGAATGATTATTTATTAAAGGTAAACAATGAATCATTGGCATCCCGACATATTCGCAAAAGCTTGGGCTTTTGCAAGCCGACAACATAACGGACAAACTTACGGTGGCGCACAAGAAGGCGAACGTATTGAGTACATTAGTCATATTGCCAGTGTAGCGATGGAAATTACATGGGCATTAAAAGACGACACCGCCGCAGACAGTGCATTAGCAGTGCAATGTGCCTTACTCCATGACACCATCGAAGATACGGCTGCAACTTACGAAATAGTTCACAGTGAATTTGGCGAAGCGGTTGCTAATGGCGTTTTGGCATTATCCAAAAATGAAACGCTGCCGACAAAAGATGCACAAATGCGCGATAGTCTTCATCGGATTAAGCAGCAACCGCGTGAAATTTGGATGGTAAAAATGGCGGATAGAATCACCAATTTGTATCATCCGCCCTTCTATTGGACAAATGAAAAAATACTAGCTTACCGTGATGAAGCGTTAATTATTTATCACGAGCTTCATACAGCAAATGCTCAATTAGCGCAGCGTTTACGCGAGAAGATAGATGCGTATCCTCAGTTTTTACGCAGATGATGACTCAACATAAAAGACTTACACGCCATAAATAACAAGGCGCGTAAGTCTAATAAACAGCAAGTTATTAGCTAACAGCCATGCCGCGAATCATAAAAAACAAAATGGCGGCCATTAATGCGGTGGCGGGGACAGTAATCACCCACGCAGCCGCAATGCGCATTAACTGCGAGCGTTTAACTAATTGTGTGCGATACACTTTTTTCAGGGCATTACGCTCGGCTTTAGAAAACCGTGCAGGATCCATTTGACGTTTGGCTTGTGCTTTTAACTCTGCCAGCATCTTTCCTTTGTCATCGACAGAGGCTTTATTAAATTTGGCTAAAAAGGCATCAATAGCCGCTTGGTCGCCTTCAGGATGGTGCGCTTTAATTGTCGCCACCATACGATCATGGTTGTATTTTAAGTATTCGCGTAAAAAGCCGACCCCAAAAACACCGCCCACGGCAATATGCGTTGAACTGACAGGCAAGCCCATTTGACTAGCAATAATCACCGTAACGGTCGCTGACATCGCAATACAATAAGCACGGGTTTGGTCAAGCTCGGTAATTTCTGTGCCAACGGTACGAATCACCTTTGGGCCATACAATGCTAAGCCCAGCGAAATACCAATTGCACCAATCAGCATCACCCACATGGGAATAGGCGCGGAGGTGGCAATTTGGCCATTATTAGAGGAGTAAACATCCACAATCGCCGCTAACGGGCCAACGGCATTAGCAACATCGTTAGAGCCATGAGCAAAACTGAGTAAAGCGGCAGCAAAAATCAAGGGGATGGTAAAGAGCTGATTGACACTGTCTTTGTTGTTATTCATCTGTGTACTTAAACGCGCTAGACGATATTTAGCAAACACAAAAAAGATAATGGCTAATACAGTACCTGCAAAACTGGCCTGTATAAAGCTCACTTTCCACACATGATTTAAACCTTTGAGCATGATATAAGTGCCAAACGTCCAGCCCATAAAAGCGACCAACCACGGCACTATTGTTTGTGCGGCAGTCACCATATCGGTTTGGTAAATAATGCTGCGCTTAATCAAATATAATAGACCTGCTGCAACCAAGCCTCCCAAAATCGGAGAAATAACCCAACTCGCCGCAATTTGTCCCATTTTGCCCCAATTGACAATATCCATACCGCTCGCCGCAATACCTCCACCGACAATCGCACCGACAATCGCATGAGTGGTGGATACAGGCGCGCCAATCGCGGTGGCGACATTGAGCCATAAGGCGGCAGCCAAGAGCGCGGCCATCATAATCCAAACAAAGGTATTGGCATCTGGAATTAAATTCGGATTAATAATGCCATTGCGAATTGTGCCGACCACTTCGCCACCCGCAATGATTGCCCCTGCCGCTTCAAAAATGGCCGCAATCGCTAACGCGCCAAACAAGGTCAAGGCTTTAGAACCAACAGCAGGGCCGACGTTATTGGCAACATCATTGGCACCAATGTTCATCGCCATATAACCACCAATACTGGCGGCAATGACGAGCATTAGCGTGCCATGCCCTCCAGCACCTTGTGTTGAGGCATATAACATCACGCCAACCATAAAAATTAGACCAATGCCTAGTCGAAATAACTCTAAGCGGCCTTTATGTGTGGCGCGTTCAATTTTATCAAGGTCTTTCAAATTCACGACAGATAATCTCAGATGAAAAATCGCGCGAATTATGACAGAAATATGACAATGCTACTAAAGTGCCTGTTGTTTTTATCCGTCGCTCAATCCTCCCTGTACCACAAGCCTTCTGCTGATTATACTACGGCTCTTTTTTACACCAAATTCTTGATAACAATGAACAGCAATGCCATTCCTCAAGCCATTAACACCTTTCAAGGGTTAATTNNGCGCAGGCACGTTTCATACCGCGACTTTCCTTCGCGCTTTAGGGCCAGAAACGTGGAATGCCGCTTATGTGCAGCCGTCACGCCGTCCTGCCGATGGTCGTTATGGCGAAAATCCAAATCGCTTGCAGCACTATTATCAGTTTC
>DDBM01000248.1:0-1410 GCA_002333125.1 Moraxellaceae bacterium UBA2032
TTATATCGCCTTTAACAAGGAAACCATTTCGATGGCAGTCATCGCGGCATCTACGCCTTTATTGCCTGCTTTAGTTCCTGAACGCTCAATGGCTTGTTCTATACTGTCGGTGGTTAATACACCAAATACCACAGGTAAACCTGCATCTAAACCCACGACACCTAAGCCTTTAGCACATTCGCCTGCCACATAGTCAAAATGCGGTGTGCCACCACGAATCACTGCACCTAAGGCAATAATGGCATCATAGTGATTTTTCTGGGCGAGCTTTTTGGCTACTAAGGGCAATTCCCATGCACCTGGTGCGCGAATAATAGTAATGTTGTCATCGGTGACACCATGACGCTTTAAGGTGTCTAAAGAGCCTTGTAATAAAGCTTCAACCACAAAACTGTTAAAACGACCGACTAAAATGGCATATTTACCATTGGCATTTTGAAAGTTACCTTCGATAGTTTTCATGTATCACTCCACAATAAACTGAATAAACCAAACACAATAATTTTAAAACCTAAGCCTGTTGGCACGTTGATTAACCCTCACTCCGACCCTCGCCCTTTGGGAGAGGGAGTCCTCTCTCCTTGTGGGAAAGAGTTAGAGTGAGGGCGGGCGACCAAACATCAACCTGTCTTATTCTGTACCTAAATATTCAACAATTTCTAAGCCAAAACCCGACAAAGCATTAAATCTCATTGGTGAGCTAAGCAAACGCATTTTGCTTACGCCTAAATCGCGTAACATTTGTGAGCCTACGCCAATGGTACGATACATACCTGCACCATCTGTTGCGCGCGGACGTGCGCCAAAAAAGCTATTAATATGCTCAACCATATCGGCAGAGGCATAATCTTGACCTAATAACACTAAAACGCCTGCATCATGCTTGGCTATTTCGGCCAAGCTTTTTTGCATATTCCAACCCGTACGGCCTTGATATTTGGCGTGTAATAAATCACGTAGTGGATTAACGGCATGAACCCGCACCACAGGAATATCTTTTTTGACATCACCTTTAACTAAGGCAATATGCACATCTGTGCCTGCGTGCTCTTGATACGAAATCAACTTAAAATCGCCGTATTCGGTGGGTAAAATATTTTCGTTGATGCGTTTAACGGTTTGCTCGTTTACCATGCGGTAATGAATCAAATCGGCAATGGTGCCAATCTTTAAATTATGCTGCTCGGCAAATTTTTCGAGGTCTGGCCTACGCGCCATCGTGCCATCTTCATTCATAATTTCGACAATAACGGCCGCAGGCTCTAAACTCGCCAAACGGGCTAAATCACACCCTGCTTCGGTATGGCCTGCACGATGTAACACACCACCTGCTTGTGCCATTAACGGAAAAATATGACCAGGTTGTACAATATCGACGGGTTTGGCATCACGCGCCACGGCAACCTGTAC
>DDBM01000248.1:1420-3933 GCA_002333125.1 Moraxellaceae bacterium UBA2032
CCATGACGATATCGCCTTCGTTTTCGCGGTCTTCGTCATCCATTAAAATGACCATTTTACCCAAACGAATATCGTCAATTAACTCTTCTACAGTATTTAAGGGCATTGTTGTCTCGTTTAATTACATACAATTAGGGGGAGTGATTGCGGCCAAAAAATTAACACATACACGCAGTTGAGCCTAGCGCATAAAACCGTGTTTGGCCAAAAACTCTAAACTAATATCGTTTTTAGCAGATGATTGCGCCGCTTTGTCACCTAATAACAAACGCTCTAAATAACGTGCTAATAAATCAACTTCTAAATTAATAACACTACCAACTTGCCATGAGCCTACATTAGTTTCTTGCACCGTATGCGGCACAATGTTTAAGCTAAACACCGCGCCATCAATGGCATTGACCGTTAAACTAATACCATCAACAGTAATAGAACCTTTTTCGGAAATATATTTGGCCAATTCGTCAGGGGCGCGTACTTGATATTGTATAGAACGCGCATCTTGTTTAACGCTAATAATCTCGCCTAAACCATCAACATGGCCACTCACAATATGGCCACCCAAACGACTGGTGGGCATAAGTGCTTTTTCTAAATTAACCGCTGTACCCACTTTCCATGTTTTTAAACAAGTACGGCGCAAGGTTTCGTTAGAAACATCGGCTGCAAAACCTTGGCCTGTTAGCTCTACAACCGTTAAGCAAATACCGTTGGTGGCAATGGAGTCACCAAGTTTGACATCAGCCAAATTAAGTTTGGCGGTAGCAATGGTTAAACGTACATCACCACTACGCGGTGTGATTTGTTGCACACGGCCTACGGATTCAATGATTCCTGTAAACATAAAGCAGCACTTTTAACCAAACACAAAAGNNGGCAAATGTCGTGTTTTTTGATGTGCCATGCCCAAAAACAGGTGTATATAAAGTAGCCAAAAACTTTTTTTTACACTAGACTCCAATGAACTTAGTTTAGTTCAGGAGAAAAAAATGGCTTTTATTCGCCCCCAACACGCATTAAGCACCTTGTGTATTGCTCTGTTATTAACTGCTTGTAATAGCAACAACGAAGACAATATTGCATTACCAAGCATTTCATCAAATAACACCAACACTACCGTCACAACCAACACCATTACCGTTACACCATCACTAGGTAAAATCTTTAACGCCAATGTTATTCTAAAAAATGCCAAAACTAAGGCTATTTTAGGCACGGCTAACACAGGCAACTTGGGCAAAGTTAACTTTCAAATAAATAAAGCAATTACCGATATTTTGGTGGAAGTTGAAGGCGGTGGTGTTGCTGAGTATTTTGATGAAGCTAAAGGCAAACAAGCCTTACCTGCGAACGTAGCACTACGCGCTGCTGCCTCTGTAGTCAATAATAGTAATGTTGGCGTAAGTGTGTTTACCGAAGCTGCCGTACAACATGCCGAAAAATTAGCCGAAGGCCTGCAAAAGACGGCCAATATTACCACTGCTAATCAACTGATTGCTAATGCCGTAGGTATTAGTAATATTCTTCAAGCACCTACTCTGATTGGTTCAAACAGCGACTATCAACAACTACAAAATGATGCCGCCAGTGCCTATGCTTTACAGTTAGCCGCTTTAGTGAAAGCCACCACAAGTACTGGCAATACACCCGCACTTGAGATATTAAACAAATTATCAGCTGATTTAAGCGACGGCCTTATAAACGGCAAAAATGGCACTGTCTCTCTTGCCAGCCTGCCTTATGCCACCTTAGCATCCGTATTTGCTGCCAGTTGGCAATTAGCCATGCATGAGGTGATTAACACGTTAACTAATACAGAATTACAGGCTAAATTTGTAAGTAACGTGGTTAATAAAGTTGATATTAAAGAAGTCAATATTGGTACTATTGTTACCGACGATACCGACTTTGGCGGTGCGTCTAAAGCGGCATGGAAAGGTGAGATTTATCTTTTAGCCACAGGAACATCTAAACTACCCGATTTTAATACACTAGAACCACCTATTGGCACATTATTTACAAGTGCTATTGATATTGACGCACGCCCATTTACCGAACCTTTTCCGGGAGTGCCTAGCGACCGTTTTGAAGACTTTGGCGTAAGGTATCAAGGCCCCTTAACCATTAGCGAAGCAGGTGATTATAATTTTAGAATCATTAGTGATGATGGCTCAAAATTATTTATTGATGATGTGCTAGTAATTAACCATGATGGCTTACATGGACCCAGTTCATCAGCACGCGCCACCGTTAATTTAAACAAAGGCGTTCATACTTTACGTGTAGAGTATTTTCAAGGCCCACGCACATACATTGCCTTACAAGTATTTGGCAATAAAGTCGGCTTAACCGAAAAGATTCTAACGCCTGTTGTGCCTGTCAGTAATGCCGTTGCTGTTCAAAACTAAAGCTACTTTGATTTGCTAGATAGGCTTCGACTCCGCTCAGCCAACGTAAAAACGTACCCTGAGCGAAGTCGAAGGGTTAATTTCGAGGGTGTTCAAATTTCTGTG
>DDBM01000118.1:0-1220 GCA_002333125.1 Moraxellaceae bacterium UBA2032
GTAATTATACGTGTTAATAATCAACGTGTTAAAGACACCCAAGAGTTTATTAAGATTGCTAAAAAACTCCCTGCCAATAAAGCTGTGCCTGTGTTAATTAGTCGTGTAGGTCAGCCGCGTATTTTAGCTTTACGGATAGAAGGCACAGATAAAAAGGATAGTAAAACCAAAAAATAATACCAACGCGTATTCCCTCCCCCTAATTTAGGGGAGGGTTAGGGTGGGGTCAGCATAAGGGCTTAAACCTAAAAATGCTTTTATCAGTTGGCTATTTGGTATCTATCATCGTGCATAACCGCTAAAAACTCAAAACTGTGTCTGCTTTTTTGCTACAATGCCGCACCTTTTTCTTTGCCTTGTTGGTACAACTCTGTGACTGATATCAAACATATTCGTAATTTTTCTATTATCGCTCATATTGACCACGGTAAATCTACCTTAGCCGATCGTTTTATTCAAATTTGTGGCGGTTTACAAGACCGTGAAATGCAAGCGCAAGTGCTTGATTCTATGGATTTAGAGCGTGAACGTGGTATTACCATTAAAGCGCATTCGGTGACTTTGTATCACACAGCCAAAGATGGTAATCGTTATCAGCTAAATTTTATTGATACACCGGGCCATGTTGACTTTTCTTATGAAGTCAGTCGTTCTTTAGCCGCGTGTGAAGGGGCTTTATTGGTTGTTGATGCGGCACAAGGCGTAGAAGCACAGTCAGTTGCTAACTGTTACACTGCCATCGAACAAGGTTTAGAGGTTTTACCCGTCTTAAATAAAATTGACTTACCTCAAGTTGAACCTGAGCGCGTCATGAACGAAATAGAAGAAATTATTGGCATTGATGCTAGCGAAGCCTTTAGAGTCAGTGCAAAAACGGGCTTAGGTGTTTTAGAGTTATTAGACGAACTCATCGCCAAAATTCCTGCACCTACAGGTGACAGAGATGCGCCGTTACAAGCCTTAATTGTGGACTCGTGGTTTGATAACTATTTAGGCGTGGTGTCTTTAGTGCGTGTACGTCATGGACGTATTAAAAAGGGCGACCGTATGTTGGTCAAAAGTACAGGCCAAGCGCATTATGTGACTAGCATTGGCGTATTTAACCCTAAGCATAGCGAAACAGGCATGTTAGAAGCAGGCGAAGTCGGTTTTGTGATTGCAGGCATTAAAGATATTTTTGGCGCACCTGTAGGCGACACCATTACCCATTACAGCACACC
>DDBM01000118.1:1232-5831 GCA_002333125.1 Moraxellaceae bacterium UBA2032
TTGTGCAAGAGCGTTTAGAGCGCGAATATAACCTCGATTTAATTACCTCTGCACCCACCGTTGTTTACGAAGCTAAAAAGAAAAACGGCGAGATTGTGTATGTAGATAACCCGTCTAAGCTGCCCGAAGGTTCGTCGATTGAAGAGTTGCGTGAACCGATTGCCGAAGTGCATATTTTAGTACCACAAGAGTATGTGGGTAATGTCATTACCTTGTGTACTGAGCGTCGTGGTGTACAAAAAGACATGAAGTTTTTAGGTAAACAAGTGGCTCTTAGTTACGATATTCCCATGGCCGAAGTGGTACTCGACTTTTTTGATCGTCTTAAATCGACATCACGTGGTTTTGCCTCGTTAGAGTATGGTTTTAAGCGTTTTGAAGCCTCAAGTTTGGTTAAAGTAGATGTGTTAATTAATGGCGAAAAAGTCGATGCTTTAGCGATGATTTGCCATACCAACGATGCACGTCATCGCGGTTTATCTTTAGTAGATAAAATGAAAGATTTGATTCCACGCCAAATGTTTGATGTGGCGATTCAAGCCGCGATTGGCAGTCAAATTATTGCTCGTTCTACCGTTAAAGCAATGCGTAAAAACGTCTTGGCTAAATGTTATGGTGGTGACGTGTCGCGTAAGAAAAAACTCTTAGAAAAACAAAAAGAAGGTAAAAAGCGCATGAAACAAGTGGGCAATGTTGAGATTCCTCAAGAAGCATTTTTAGCGGTCTTAAAGGTGGATAGATAATGGACTTTGATTTTGCCCTAATTTTAACGGTTTTAACGCTGTTGGCCGCTTTAATTTGTTTGATTGATAAAGTCTTTTTTAAACAACATAAAAAAGCCTTAGATAGTCAACAAAGCTCACAGCCCTATAAAGAAAATATTATTATCGAATATGCGTATTCGTTTTTTCCTGTGTTGGCGGTTGTGTGGGTATTACGCTCATTTTTATATGAGCCATTTACCATTCCCTCAGGCTCGATGCTACCTACACTAGAAGTGGGTGATTATATTTTAGTCAATAAATATAATTATGGCTTACGTTTGCCTGTGCTTGGTACAGAAATTTTACCGATAGCTAAGCCACAACGTGGTGATGTCATGGTGTTTAAGTTTCCGCCGCAACCTAGTATGAACTTTATTAAACGTGTGATGGGCGTACCAGGCGACAAAATTAACTTTGCAAACGACACACTGTATATCAATGGTGAAGTAGTTGAGCGTACACTGCTCTCGCAAGAGCCATCTGTTGAGCCGTGGCAGCAATATTTTACCGAAGATGTGAGTGGTAAAAAACATCTGATTCGTCAAGAAGTAGGGCGTTATCCTGCGGGTAAAAGTTGGGGTTATACCGTACCAGCAGGGCATTACTTTATGATGGGTGATAACCGTGATAATAGTAATGACAGCCGTTTTTGGGGTTTTGTACCCGAAAAAAATATTGTTGGTCAGGCGGTTTATATTTGGACTCATAAAGAGCCAGGTTTACACTTGCCTAGCCTTCATCGTAACCGTGGTATTCAGTAAATTTAAAAAGAGTTTGGGGGGCGTATGCGTTCATCACAACGTGGGGTATCGTATTGGGGTATTTTGTTTGGGGTAAGTTTTTTTGCCTTAATGATTAAGGTGGCCGCTACGGTAGGGCCAATGTATTTAGACTACATGACTATTGATAAAATGCTACAGGCTAAATTTAGAGATACTCAAGTTGATAAATTTGAGTTAACGCAATTTTCTAAAGATTTAGCTGCTCAAATGGATCGTAATGGAATTCGTGATAGGAAAGTAGAAGATCTAATGGTTTTAAGTCGAGATGGTAATAAACTATTAATAGAACTTGATTACGAAGAACGTAAAAACTTAATGGCTAATTTAGATGTCGTGGTACATTTTAAAAAGAGTTATACCACAGATAAACCCGATGGGTTTACCGAATGACGCTTTCTTATCAACGCTTATATCGTGCTTTGGACTATGTTTTTAAGGATGAAAAATTACTCAAGTTAGCCTTAACGCATCGTAGTATCAGTGGCAATCATAACAATGAACGCCTAGAGTTTTTGGGCGATTCTATTTTGGGTATGGTTGTTGCTGACTATTTGTATAAAAACTTTGCCCAAGAAAAAGAGGGGCGTTTAACGCGTTTGCGCGCTAACTTAGTAAAACAAGATAGTTTAGCTGAAATAGCACGGCGTTTAAAATTAGGTGACTACTTACATTTAGGCGCAGGTGAGTTAAAAAGCGGTGGCTTTAGACGTGATTCTATTTTAGCCGATACGGTTGAAGCGATATTAGGTGCGATTTATTTAGATTCGGCTAATATCAACACATGCCGCGACTGTGTTTTAGGTTGGTACGGTGAACGTCTGCAACAAGTTGCCACCGAAACCGTTTTAAAAGACCCTAAAAGTCGCTTGCAAGAATACTTACAAGCGCATCACTTAAGCTTACCTACTTATAGTGTTTCCGCTATTTTAGGTGAAGATCACAACCAAACCTTTGAAGTACAATGTCATATTCCTAATATGTCGCCCGTACAAGGTAATGGCAATAGCCGCCGTCACGCCGAACAAGCGGCGGCCATCATGTTATTAAAACAGTTAGGTATTGAGTAAACACATGACCGAACAACTTATAGAAAATTTTTTTGGTGCGACTACTCAACAAGTAGATAACCAAAATTATCGTTGTGGCTTTATTGCTATTATTGGTCGTCCTAATGTGGGCAAGTCTACCTTGCTTAATCATTTATTAGGGCAAAAACTATCCATTACCTCGCGTAAGCCTCAAACGACACGTCATAAAATTTTGGGTATTGTGACCGAAAATAATATGCAAGCGATTTATGTTGATACCCCCGGCATGCACAAGCGAGAAACTCGTGCCATTAACCGTTATATGAATCAAGCGGCACAAAGCGCACTTAAAGATGTTGATTTGATTTTGTTTGTGGTTGATGCTTTAAAATGGACACCTGATGACGATTTGGTATTAGAAAAACTACAATATACCGATACACCTGTCATTTTAGTGATTAATAAAGTTGATACCTTAGACGATAAAGGCGTGTTATTACCGCATTTAGAATCGCTAAACCAAAAACGCCACTTTTCGGATGTCATCCCATTATCGGCATTAAAAGGTCATAACTTGCCCACGCTCCATGAAGTCGTCGGACGTTATTTGCCCTATGCACCACCCATGTATGGCGAAGATCAAATTACCGACCGTTCACAACGCTTTTTAGCCGCCGAAGCGATTCGTGAAAAAATCATGCGTCAAATGGGTGACGAAGTACCTTATGATTTAACGGTACAAATCGAAAGTTTTAAAATAGAAGGTAATTTGTATCGTATTGATGCCACTATTTTGGTTGAGCGTGATGGTCAAAAAGCCATTGTCATTGGTGAGGGCGGGCAAAAGTTAAAATCTATTGGCAAAGCAGCACGTTTAGATATGGAAAAACTTTTTGATTGTAAAGTCATGCTCACTTTATGGGTCAAAGTCAAAGGTGGTTGGTCTGATGATGTGCGTGCGCTAAAAAGTTTGGGTTATGGTGATATTTAGTCATTATGGCTAATTCNNGAGCATGGTTTGATTCGTGGTGTGATGCGCCAACAAATTCCGCCTTTGTTTCAACCTTGTGTTATGGCATGGCGTGGCAAAAATCCCTTAAAAACCATTAGCCAGTGCGAAAGTGTAGGGCATCCCTTAGTGTTAGAGGGTAATGCCCTGTTTTCGGGCTTTTATCTTAATGAGTTATTAGTGCGCTTGTTGGCCGATGAAGAGTCGCATAGCGAACTCTTTGTTTTATATACGCAAATATTAGCTCAATTAAACACTACTACCCAATTAGAGCCATTATTACGTCGTTTTGAGTTATGTTTATTAACCGCATTAGGTTATGCCATTAATTTTACCCAAGATATTTTGGTTAAGCCTTTATTACCGTTAGCGTATTATCAATATCAGCTAGAACGTGGTTTTATTGAAGTAGACGATGTGTCCGACGGTGGTTGGCAAGGGCAGTATTTATTAGCGATTGCCGCTCAAGATTGGACACAAGCCCAAACCCGTCAAGCTGCAAAGTATATTTTGCGCACTGCATTGGCGGCACATTTAGGCAATAAACCCTTAAAAAGTCGAGAATTGATGACTTACGCCTTTCCCCAAAAATTAGTGCGTATATAAGCAATAACTGCGTAAGTTATCACCATGTTAGAGGACAAACCAATGAGCATTTTATTAGGCGTTAATATTGACCACGTTGCCACATTACGCCAAGCGCGTGGCACACGTTACCCAGAGCCACTACACGCGGCTCTATTGGCAGAAGAAGCAGGGGCAGACGGTATTACCTTACATTTGCGTGAAGACCGTCGTCATATTCAAGAGCGTGATGTGCGTTTATTAGCTCAAATGTTACAAACAAGAATGAACTTTGAAATTGCCGTGACCGAAGAAATGCTGCAATTTGCTGAGCAACTTAAACCTAAGCATGTGTGTTTAGTGCCAGAGCGTCGTGAAGAATTAACTACCGAAGGCGGTTTAGATGTGGCAGGTCAACAAGATAAAATACAAGCCGCGTGTCAGCGTTTAGG
>DDBM01000118.1:5972-6103 GCA_002333125.1 Moraxellaceae bacterium UBA2032
CGAGCATAGTACCAGTATTTACTATATTACTCCCTCTCCCTTTGGGAGAGGGTTGGGGTGAGGGTCAATTTGTGATGACTATTACTAGTTTTCTAATTCAATCGTGCCAGATACCTGTACATTAAGCCGAC
>DDBM01000151.1 GCA_002333125.1 Moraxellaceae bacterium UBA2032
CTAAAATCTTTTAAACCCGACACCAGTTCGCTAATTTGCTCAACGCCATAAAACGTATCAGTAAACAAACTGTCTAAATCGGCAAACCATTGCGTTAAGTCTATATCGGCTTTGGCATCGTCTAAGGCGGCTAAACTTTCGGCTATATCTAGGTCGGAGGTATTAGGTGAAAGAATAGTATTGGCAACACGTTCATGTGCTTGCAGCATAAAACTCATTTGAGCAAAAAACTCGCGCATCATCTCAACATTATTATTAACATAACCTAATGGCGTATTAATTTCGTGCGCAACACCTGCCACCATTTGCCCCAAAGCCGCCATTTTTTCGGACTGCACTAATTGCGCTTGTGACGAAGATAATTGCTTATAGGCTTTGTTTAAATCTTGAGCACTTTGACTAATTTGTTTTTCCATCGCACTGAGCAAATGCAACACCGCCCCCATACCCACATAACGCCCTGCTTGGGTAATAATAAAATCTTCACTTAAAGGAAAAACCATGTTAGCCGTAATAAACGACGAGGCGGCCAACAATGTACTGCCCACATCGACAGCTAAAACCTCTTGACGCATAAAGTCTTTAACTGGACGATTACCAAATAAATCGCGGCCAAATTTTTTTAAAAAAACATCAGTTAATTGATGACGACTAATCATGCCTACAGGTTGATAATTTTGATTAACCACCGCAATAGATAAGCAATCTTTGTAATCAGGATGCAAAAAAGCATCTGCTACCGTGCTTAAACTATCATTTTCTAAAAAAGGTAAAATGGGATTTGCAAAAGAACGCAAAATTGACATGACAACTCCTCGGTATGCACTCTAGCATTCCCTGTGCTACGCCTTAAAAGCACACCCTAAGAGAAGATAATGACAAAACAATGACGAGTTTTTGACAAGTTAGCGATATACACTCAAAAACAACGACAAGCTCACAAATTTATTTTTATTTTTAAGTTCAGTATGTTACTAAATATTTAAAATAAGCTTACTCCTTAAAAACAAAAGGCAATGCCATTAATGCACTGCCTACCGCCAATGTGAGCCAAACGTTTTCAATAAAGTATGAAAACACCATAAGGCCAATACCAGCGTATAAAGCCATGCTGTGTTTTTGTTTTTTGCCATACATAAAATAACTAAAACCAATGGTGCTAAACACCATACTCCACAACAAAGAAGCGGTGTTCATGTGGTACTCGATGCTAATTGTGCGACAGTTTTTGGTTCAACCAACCACCACGTTTCCATTTCGCCTTTGCCTTTAATATCAACCAAACCACGCGGCTCTACATTAAACTTTGGGGCAATACGCTCTTTGGTTTGTTGACTAATTTGAATGCGTCCTGCTTGGCCATGTGACTCCATACGACTNNTCGGCACGAGGATCAGGTGCGCCCGACACCACCATATACGCATCACCAATGGTTTTTATTTTTTCTGCGCCTAACTCAGATAAACGCGCATCAAAACGTGAAAATATTTTTTCGAGTAAGGACACGACTTCTTCGGGTTCTTGCTTAGATGCCCACGGGGTGAAACCTGCAATATCAGCAAATAACACGGTAACTTCGGGGTGACGATCGGCAATCATGCGGTCACTTTGGCGCAGTTCGTTAGCAATTTTTTGGGGCAAAACAGCGTGTAGCAAACGGTCGGATCGTTCTCGTTCTTGGAGTAAATTACGCTCTGTTTTTAACACCTCTTTGTCAAAAAGACCCAAAACCAACAAAATACACAACACGGCAATAATTAAGTTATTAGTGCGTGTAAATGTTAATAACAACGGATGTACACCGCTAAAGTCGATGTATGATTGGCTGACCGCATGACTGGCAAGCACCAAACTCAAAATGGGCAATGCGGTAAAAAAGAACTGCTCGGTTTTTTCATGAGGGTCAAACAGCACTCGCGCCAATACCGCGTTGACAATACAAAAAACACTTACGCTAAGTATGTCGCCTGTTAGCCAAATTAAGACACCCACTTGGGCATTTAAAGTCACCATCAACCATAAGCGAGCAATACGCTCGGCTTGTAATGAGGCTGCCCACATTCCCATGGCATAACAAGCAACCGACGCGGCATTTACCAAAATAATAGGTAAACCGTCACTCATATTTAAAACAAAAGATAGGCAAAAATAAAACGCACTAATCAGTAGAGCCGCCCCTAAGGAGTAACGAGTAAGACGGGCGCGGCGCATATGGTCGGTTTGTGTAGGCTTAGGTGGAGGTGCAAGTAAATCTAGCCAAAAGGCGGCATCGGGACGGCGCAAATAGCTCTGCACCAAACAACTTTTTTCGGCCTCAGTATCGGCCTTTAAGATTGACTGAGGCATAAATCATCTACCTAGAATTAAGCGTCAAGAATATTTAACGCGCGTTGGGCATATTCTGCCGCTTGAATGCCTAGTGGCGTTAAATAACCACCATCTGGCAACGAGGTAAGCCCTTTTTTATGTAAGCGTTGCACGGCAGCCGCAGTAGCCGCTTCAGCAGTATGATGAATTTTTAAGCCTTCTTGATGGTTAGCTAAATTAAACATCGTCAATGCCGAGAGTTCTTCAATTAAATCAACAGAATATTGCATATTGTTTTCCTTATTTTTCGTTTAAAACATTTTCAGTTAAAAATTACAGTGCTTCTTGATGCTACCTACTTAAATATAAAATTACTAGGGGCTGTTGACGTTTTAGCATAAAGCGTATTTTAGGCTTAATTTTGAGTATATTCCCTTGTTTCTCCCTCACTCTAACTCTCT
>DDBM01000189.1:0-2244 GCA_002333125.1 Moraxellaceae bacterium UBA2032
TCCCCCAACCATTCCACACCACTATTTTTATAACTTGGGTATTGCTTAAATTCCATGTTTAAATCTCCCCAAGCAATTGCGCGACTTCGGCAGACAACTCTTTAATTTCAGCCATAATCTCATTGGGGTGTCGTGGCTGCTCAAACACATAAAAATAACGGTTAAAGTTAATTTCATAACCCACTACACCCACTTGACCATCTTTGCTATCGGTATAAGTGGTGTCAATTACCGCATCAGGCGCATGGGGTAAAACCTCTTTTGCCATATACGCATCTATCTCTTGATTAAGTGGAATGTTTTCATAATCGGTTAAATTACTGTCCATTTGCACTTCATCATCAATCACAACAACGTCTGCATCAGGGTTAGGCACACCAAAAATAGTAATTAGCGTGTTTTTTAAACCTTTGCTGATTTTTTTAAAGGCTAAGTTTGGTAAAAACTCGCCTTCAAACCAAGCATAATCTTTGCTTTGATTAAGCAATGCGTTAATAGAACCAAGCAGTACCGTTTGTTCATCGTTGGATAATTTGCAAAAATCTTTACTTTCTTTTAGCAAAGCCAGTTTTTCATTATCAAACTGAATGTCGATACGCAGTGGACGTAACACTTTTACTCGGCGATAGCCAAAGTCNNTTTTTACGCATGGATGCACCCATGCCAGTTGCATCAATAAGCTGTACTTTGCCTTTGCGCTGTTCGTGTTTACGGTTCGAGATTAACCAAATATACGTGCCAATCCCTGTACGAAAGAAAATATCGGTTGGTAACGCAACAATGGCTTCAAGGTAATCATGTTCTAACATAAAACGTCTAATTTCTGACTCGCCAGAGCCTGCACCACCGTTAAACAACGGAGAACCTGATAACACAATTGCACCACGACCACCCCCATTTTGAGGCCGTTCTAGCTTAGAAATCAGATTTTGTAAAAACAGCATTGAGCCATCACTGGCTTTAGGCAAACCTGCGCCAAAACGCCCATTTAAGCCTTTTTCTTTATGCTCTAATTGCACTGCACTGGCATCTTTTGCCCATGACATACCAAACGGAGGGTTGGAGCATTGGTAATGAAAACGCTGCCCTGCAAATAAGTCGTTACTGAGTGTGCTACCCAATTTGATGTTTTGAGACAAATCACGACTGGGATCAGATTCTAGTTTTTTAAGTAGCATTGAACCTAATGCAACAGCGTGTGTTTCGGGTTGTAATTCTTGGCCGTGGGGTACAAGTACAGGCGCAACTTTATAGCGGTCTTTAAAACCATCTACATAGTTCATCATATCGGTTAAAAAGCCTGATGTACCACAGGTTTGGTCATAAATAGTTCGGATTAAACCGTTCTTTTGTTCAAACAATTCATTGTCAGGTTCTAAGAGTAATGTTGCCGCCAAATGTACAATATCTCGCGGAGTCATAAAGTCCTCAGACCCCGTACCCACCTCTGCACCAAATCTTGCAATTAAATGTTCATAGACATTACTCATGGTACGGTCAGGCACAACATTGGGATGCAAGTCGATAGCAGCAAAATTATTGCAAATGCGTAAAAGTAAATCGGCTTTGGATAGTCTGTTAATCGTCGTATTAAAGTCAAATTGTTCAAAGATGACACGCACGTTTTCAGAAAAATTAGCAATGTAATCTTCAAGATTGGCTTTTGTTTTTGTGCCGCCTAAATTGGCAAGGTGATAGGTTGATTTGTTATAGAATGGATTAGCACTGACATTGCACAAAATATCATCAATGGCTAAACCTTGATCTTTAAATTTTGCATAGGTCGTTAGAACAGCCTCTTTTGTGGGTTCTAGCACACATTCCAACCGTCTTAAAACAGTAAATGGCAGAATGATTTTACCAAACTCAGTGTGAGGAAAATCGCCCCAAAGATCGTCAGCATTTTTCCAAATAAAACTAGCTAGTGTTGATTCGGTATTGTTTGGTGCAGAAGCCATTGTATTTTCCAACCTTATTTTTAAATTGTTAGTGATGCCATGTAAACTGGGTTGTAAGCCCTAAACCGCGAAATCTTTACCCTATTTGAATACATTTACCTCATTTATCACCGCTCGATACATTGCTATTTTTATGTTCCAAAATCGGTATATTTTATACACCTATAAAACACCAAAAATGTGTTTTTTCAGCACTAAATAAGCACTATTAAAATACATAATCAGCACCTTTTTAGTACCAAAAAGGTATATTTTACACACTATATATTTTCGTTTGTTTCGGCTG
>DDBM01000189.1:2310-2547 GCA_002333125.1 Moraxellaceae bacterium UBA2032
TTGGATTGTCCATTTCAACCACACCGAGTCCCTCACTCATCGCATCACGATACACCTTACGGTCACGCACGAATGTGTTGAGTAAATGGATTTCTGGGTAGTCTTGCAAATACTCTCTCGCCTCCGCCTCCTCGTTAATCACAGGATTTGTGGGAGCCATTGTCAACAAGCCAAAAACTTTTAGTTGAGAGTTTAAATCCATAGCCTGAGAAATGATTTCTCTTAGTTTTGGCAAGG
>DDBM01000214.1:0-6053 GCA_002333125.1 Moraxellaceae bacterium UBA2032
CTTCAAACGCTAAAATGTGGGTCGCGATACGGTCTAAAAACCAGCGATCATGGGATACCACCATCACACAACCAGGGAAGGTTAAAATCGCATCTTCAAGCGCACGTAAGGTTTCGATGTCCAAATCGTTAGAGGGTTCATCGAGGAGGATAACGTTTGCGCCTTGCTGCAAAATTTTGGCTAATTGTAAGCGGTTACGTTCACCACCCGATAACTCACCAACGCGTTTTTGTTGGTCAGAGCCTTTAAAGTTAAAGCGACCAATATAGGCGCGCGACGGCATCTCAAAGTCGCCGACTTTAATCATGTCTAAACCGCCAGACACTTCTTCCCACACGGTTTTGCTATTGTCTAGGCTGTCTCGAATTTGGCCAATGTAAGCAATACTCACGCTTTCACCGACCACGACTTCGCCCGTTGACGGCTTGTCTTTGCCAGTAATCATATTAAACAGGGTGGTTTTACCCGCCCCGTTAGGGCCAACAATACCCACAATTGCACCTTTAGGCACGGTAAAACTCAGGTTTTCGTACAATAAACGGTCATCAAAAGCCTTGCTGATATTACGCACGTCAACTACTTGGTCACCTAAACGCGCACCCGGTGGAATATACAATTCTTGAGTTTCGTTACGTTTTTGAAACTCACGGCTTGATAATTCTTCGTAGGCACTTAAACGCGCTTTGCTTTTGGCTTGACGCGCTTTAGGATTTTGTTGCACCCACTCCGTTTCGCGTTTTAAGGCTTTATAGTGGGCTTCTTCTTGACGTTCTTCACTTTCTAAACGCGCTTCTTTTTGCTCTAACCAAGAAGAGTAGTTACCTTGATACGGAATACCATAACCTCGGTCAAGTTCCAAAATCCACTCGGCGACGTTATCTAAAAAGTATCTATCATGGGTAATGGCCACAATCGTGCCTGTAAAGTCTTTTAAGAAACGCTCTAACCAAGATACCGATTCGGCATCCAAATGGTTAGTTGGTTCGTCTAAAAGTAACATATCAGGCTTAGATAATAACAAGCGACACAAAGCAACACGACGGCGTTCACCACCCGATAAGGTGCTTACATCGGCATCCCATGCAGGTAAACGCAAGGCATCGGCAGCTTGTTCGAGTTGATTGTCGANNTGAATAATAGCCTCTAACTTTTCTTGCTCGGCAGCAAGTTTGTCAAAGTCGGCATCTTCTAGGGCATATTCGCCAAACACTTCATCTAAACGAGCAAGGGCATCTACGGCTTCACGTACACCGTCTTCGACGTTGCCGCGTACGTTTTTGGTGGGGTCAAGTTGTGGCTCTTGGGCTAAATAGCCAATTTTAATGCCTGCTTGAGCGCGTGCTTCGCCTTGAAAGTCTTTGTCTACGCCCGCCATAATGCGTAATAAGGTGGACTTGCCTGAGCCGTTTAAGCCCAACACGCCAATTTTGGCACCTGGAAAAAAGGATAAGGAAATATCTTTAAGAATCTCACGTTTCGGCGGCACCAGCTTAGAAACGCGATTCATAGTGTAAATGTATTGCGCCATAATTTTTTGTAGCAGAATAGTTTAAGGTGGCGTGATTATAGCGCATTTACTTTAGGATTTAGTTTTGTCTGAGTATTAAAAGGTCAATTATATTTTTAATCCTCAATATGACGGCCTTCACCCACTTCTTCATGAGTAACACCATCACGAATATGATAAATTCGTTTAAAGGTAGGAATGATTTTTTCATCATGAGTGACAACAATAATTGCCGTTTGATACTGAGCAGCCATTTCGTTGAGTATGCGTATGACGGTCATCGCTCGTTTACTATCTAAGGCGGCTGTTGGCTCATCAGCAAGAATAACAGGTGGGCGATTGACTAAGCCTCGTGCAATAGCAACCCTCTGTTGTTCGCCTCCTGAAAGTTGTGATGGCATGGCATAGGCACGATGTTGTACATCTAATGCGGTTAATAAGGTTAACGCTTTGGCGCGTGACTCATCGTTAGAGTAACCTGCCAACATGGGTAATAGTGCAACATTATCAATGATATTTAAAAATGGAATTAAATAAGGCTGTTGAAAAATAAAGCCAATTTTGTCGCGCCGTAATGCAGGTAAATCTTTAACTTTCCAGTTGTTATCATAAATAAGGTCATTTCCCAAGGTCATGCGTCCTGCTGTTGGCGAAATTACTGCACCTAAACATTTGAGTAGCGTACTTTTGCCTGAGCCAGAAGGGCCAATTAAGCCAACCACTTCGCCAGCTTCTACCTGCATATTGACGTTTTTTAAGGCATCAAATGCCGAGTCGCCACTACCATAGCGTTTTTTAAGCTCTTCAATAAGTATGCCGTTGTTCATAAGTTTAGCCTCCAATGGCTTCGGCAGGGTCAACTTGTAAGGCAATACGAATGGCAATTAAACTAGCCAAAACGCAGATAATTAACACTGTAAAAAAGCCAATGAGAGAGTCGCTGGATATTAACAACACATATTTAGGAAACAAAGGAGCGGCAAAGGTCGCGGTAATTTTGCCTACCGCAAAGCCAATAACACCTAAAGCCAGTGATTGTTGTAAAATCATGGCGGCAATGGTGCGGTTGCGCGTACCAATCAGTTTAAGTACCGCAATTTCACGAATTTTATCCATGGTTAGGGTATAAATAATAAAGGCCACAATCGCGGTGCTGACGATTGCTAAAATAATTAAAAACATACTAATTTGTTTGGCAGAGGTTGCAATCAACTTTCCTATAAGAATGCTTTCCATTTGTGAGCGGGTATAAACCGTTAAATGTTTCCAGCGGCGAATAGACTCTGCCACTTCATCGGCTGAGCTATACGGTTTGATACGGACAAGAATCGCATTGACTAAATTATTGCTAAATTGGGTGTCACTCTGCTTATTAGCTTCGTAGATATTATTAGTGTTAAGTAAGGTATTAGAATCGGCACGGTGGCGGCTTTGCCAAATGGCATAATTGTCTTTTAAAAATTGTGCTTCTTGAGCATCTTTAAGCGGAATAAATACCATAGGGTCGCCACTTGACGATACCATGCGCCGCGTTAAACCCACGACGGTATATTGATTACGGCGAATTTTGATAACGTCGCCAAGTTTAAAGTGCGTAGCAATGTCAGCAACGGCTTCGTAATGGCTACGTGTAATATGTCGCCCTGCGATTAAATAGGGTGGCCAACCAACAGTACTCGCGTGAGTAGAGGGCATAATCCCCACAACCATTGAGCGAATATCCTTGTTATTTTTGTGTATTTGCATGGTTAAATAAGTCACGTTGCTNNGCATACGGGCCAAGTGTATCTTTTTGTACCACCCATAAGTCTGCACCACTATTATCTAAAAGAGCTTTACCGTCAGCAACCATGCCACGATAGACCCCAGCCATAATAAGCGTGACACCAATTAACAAACCAAGACCTAAGCCTGTAAAAATAAACTTTCCCCACGCATGATAAATATCACGCCCAGCCAAACTAATCATTTTATGGCCTCGGTAATGCTATCAACGACGCGTAGTTTATGATGTGCAAGCAAGGCTTTTTCGCTATAAACCACAATTTTGTCGCCAACTTTTAAGCCTTGTGTAATTTGTACATCACCCTCAAGCGTCGCTTCCCCTAAGCTAACTGGCGTAAAATAGGGTTTGTTATCTATGATTTTCCAAACACCCACTTGTTCGCCTTGATGTTGTATCGCCGCATTAGGCACAACGGGCGAGGCAGGGAGCGATGGTAAATTGATGCTTACTTCTGCCAATTCGCCCAGTAAGGGCAGAGGAGAAGGGGTAGTGTCAAAAACAACTTTAGCCATTGCTTCTTCGGTGATGATATCGGCCTTGGGTTCAACTCTTAATATCTTGCCTGTTAAAATTTGGTTTTTGTGTGAACGTAACACAATGTATGCAGGTAGCTCGGCACTAAGCCCTGTAAGGTTTACTTGGTCAAAGCGCACATTAATCCACAGGCTTTGTGGGTCAATAAACTCAATAATAGGTTGGCTTGCTAATACCGTTGCCCCTAACTCAGCCAAACGCGCAGTCACAATACCGTCAGCACTTGCTATTAAGCGAAAGTTTGCTTTTTGGATGTTTAATGCCTCAATGTCTGCCTTAATGCGTGATAAATCAGCTTTAGTGGCAGCTAATGCTGCATTGGCAAGCTCTGATTCTAGTTTTTTGGCTCTAACAATATCCTCACTCACGGCATGAGCAAGAAATAATTTTTTATAGTAATTTACTTGGTTTTGTGCGTAGTTTTGTTTGGCGGTTGACTCTAAAACAATAGCTTCTGTGCGCTGATAATTGGCTTTTTGTGACAGAATTCGAGCATCAATATCAACAACATCCATTAAACCAATGACTTGTTGTTTATGCACTACATCACCCACATTAACGTCCAAGCGTGTGAGTTTACTAGTGCTGCTTGGGCTAACTTTGTAGGTATAACGTGCTTCTATCGTGCCAATACCAAATACCGCAGGCGTAATAGCGCGAGATTGCACCGTTGTTACTGTGACGGCAACAGGTGCTAGAGGGCCTGTGCGTAAAGCAACATAAACCAACAACGCGACTAAAACAAAAATGACGACAACAATACTCATCATTCGATATTTTGTGGTGGATTGTGTCATTTTTTGCCTCCAATACCGCGTAAATAAATGGCAAATACTTGAGGGGCTTGATGGTGTATATGCTGTATATTATCGCTTAATAACGACTGAACCACTAAACCTTGAATAGTACCTACAAACATAGTAATAGCCGTGTCGATATCAAGTTGTTCATCTACTTCGTGGTTGTTTTTAGCGTTTTCAAGAAGGCTGTAAAGACGTTTGCGGTAGCGCGTCATAATGGTTTGTACTAAGCGTTTAGGAGCTGTTTGGCCACTACGCTGTAACTCACCAAACATGATACGCGGCACACCTGAATGTTCTGCGATAAATTCAATATGAGCGATAAACATGGCTTCAAGCGCGGCAATGGGGGTGGGAGCATGACGTGCTGCGGCATCAATACGAGATAACAAAACCTCGGCAACCCATTCCATCACGGCCTGTAAAATAGCCTCTTTGCTTGAAAAGTGTTTAAATAACGCGCCTTGTGACACGCCCATATGTTTAGCAATCGCTGCGGTGGTAATTTCATTAGGGTTTTGCTGTGCGGCAAGCTCAACAACCGCATCAACGGTAATGGCACGCCGCTCATTAGCGGGTAAATGTTTGGTCACAATAAACGCCAAAAGAAAGTGAGTAATTACTATCTTAGTAGAAATTTTAATCTTGTCAAGTGAGGTGTTATTACAGTAATAACCATGAATATATTAAAATATCGGCTACAATCTATGAGTATTCATTTATTTAACCCTAATTAATTTACAATATGAAAAACTATGCCATCATTTTATTTTTATTGTTGAGTGTGAATAGCAGAGCCGATTCATTAGGCGATTTTATTCAATATTTAGCACCACCTAGCGACCCTACACCTGTTGCCTTAAAACCCATTGCCAAACTGCAAGAAGCGGCAATGGCGGCGATTAGTTTTGTGGGCAAACCTTATTTTTGGGGCGGAACTAACCCCGACCAAGGCTTTGATTGCAGTGGTTTGGTGCAATATGTGTTAGTGCAGTCTGGCGTAAAAAAACTGCCGCGTACCTCGCGTGATATGTATGCCGCAAGTAATCCTATAGATGCCGAAAATTTAGCGGTAGGTGATTTGGTTTTTTTTGATACCAATAATTCTGGCCAAGTAAATCATGTTGGTTTTTATGTAGGCGAAGGACGTTTTATTCATGCGCCCTCTACAGGCAACACTATTCGTTTAGATAAATTAGCCCAAAATTATTGGCAAAAAACATTTATAGGCGCAAGGCGCGTGCTTAAATTAGACTAAATCAATAATTGTTCATGGCTTGATTGAGAGAAAATCATTATCGCTTTGCGTTTACCGTGTTAAAATAATTGGATTCTTTAGCTCAACCTGAGACCCTGCAATGTTTAGCAATATCACTCTTGCCCAGTTTGACCCTGCCTTAGCCCAAGCCATTAGCCAAGAAGATGC
>DDBM01000214.1:6138-8298 GCA_002333125.1 Moraxellaceae bacterium UBA2032
TTTTCGGGTAAATCTTACAATGCCGTTCAGTATGGTTTAAATCCAGAAACAGGCGAAGTTGATTACGACGAAGTTGAACGTTTAGCCTTAGAACATAAGCCAAAAATGATTATTGCAGGTTTTTCTGCTTATTCACGTGTGATGGATTGGCAGCGTTTTCGCGATATCGCCGATAAAGTCGGTGCATATTTAATGGTTGATATGGCGCACGTGGCAGGTTTAGTCGCTGCAGGTGTGTATCCTAACCCAGTTCAAATTGCTGACGTAACCACCACAACAACCCATAAAACCTTGCGTGGCCCACGTTCTGGTTTGATTTTGGCGCGCAAAAACGAAGAAATCGAAAAGAAATTAAACTCTGCGGTATTCCCAGGTATTCAAGGCGGGCCACTGGTTCATGTGATTGCCGCTAAAGCAGTTTGTTTTTTAGAAGCAATGCAGCCAGATTTTACAGCGTATCAAAAACAAGTCGTTATTAACGCACAAACGATGGCTGCGGTATTTATTGAGCGTGGTTATGATGTCGTGTCTAATGGTACAGACAATCATTTGTTTTTGGTGTCATTTATTGGCAAAGAGTTAACAGGTAAAGAAGCTGATGCCGCTTTAGGGCTGGCAGGCATTACCGTTAACAAAAACGCAGTGCCAAACGACCCACGTTCACCTTTTGTTACTTCGGGTATTCGTGTCGGTACACCTGCGGTNNATTTGCCAACAGTTTCCTGTGTATCAAGGTTAATGCGTAGCTCCCTCTCTCTGTGGGAGAGGGTTGGGGTGAGGGCTAATAAACCCTATAAAAAGGCGCAAATTGCGCCTTTTTTGTTTTGTAGAATATGGGTTGATATAGATAACTATCGTGTTGACCAATTATTGGTTTCTAAATTATTGAGTTAATTATGCATTGTCCTTTTTGTCGTGCGCCCGATACTAAAGTGATTGATTCACGTTTAGTGGGTGAGGGTGAGCAAGTNNGCAGAATTGGTCACACCTCGCGTCATAAAGTCGGATAATACGCGTGTGCCATTTGATGATAATAAATTACGCAAAAGTATGATGCATGCCTTACAAAAACGTCCTGTTAGCATCGAAAAAATAGACCAAGCTATTTTACTGATTCAGCATAAACTCCGTGCATCGGGCGAGCGCGAAGTAAAATCACGTTTAATTGGCGAAATGGTGATGACCGAATTAGCCAAACTCGACAAAGTGGCGTATGTGCGTTTTGCCTCGGTGTATCGAGATTTTCAAGATGTAGATGCTTTTAGAGCCGAAATTGAAAAGTTAAATCAACATGATGAGCCACAATCATGAACGATACTTTGTATATGGCCAAAGCGATTCAATTAGCGCAACAAGGTTTATATACCACGCAGCCTAATCCGCGAGTGGGTTGTGTGGTTGTCAAAGATGGCTATATTGTGGGTGAAGGTTTTCATGCACGAGCAGGGCAACCTCATGCCGAAGTCTTTGCCTTGCGTCAGGCAGGCAAGCAAGCGAAAGGTGCAACGGCTTATGTCACCTTAGAGCCTTGCGCTCATTATGGCAAAACACCGCCTTGCGCCAATGCCTTAGTGCAAGCAGGGGTGGCGCGTGTGGTGATGGCAAGCCTAGACAGTAATCCTTTAGTGGCAGGCAAAGGCCAAGAAATTTTACAAAATGCAGGNNAGACGTACAAAAGTTACGCGCTCAAAGTGGGGCTATTATTACAGGTATTGGTACAGTATTGGCCGACAACCCGAGTTTAACGGTGCGCCCTCAAGACTGGTTAGCTTGGAATTATGGCGAGCCTGTACAACCGTTGCGCGTGATTTTGGATTCGCAGCTTCGCACACCTTTAGATGCTCAGATTTTACAAACAGCAGGCGTGGTTATCGTCACGCAATGTAGTATGCAACACCCTCAAGCCTTGGCATTACAAGCCTTAGGGGTTGATGTTTGGTCGTTTACGCCTCCCCTTTATCAAGGGGGAGGTAGGGAGGGGGGGCTAAAGCAAGTTTTACAAAAACTAGCCGCGTGTGGTGTTAATGACGTATTAGTAGAAGCAGGTGCAAGCGTTGCAGGTGCATTTATGCAAGCTAATTTAGTTGATGAGTTAATTGTGTATCTTGCCCCCACGTTATTAGGCAGTGAGGCAAAACCGATGTTTGAGTTGCCTTTGAA
>DDBM01000109.1:0-8445 GCA_002333125.1 Moraxellaceae bacterium UBA2032
CTAAAGCTAGAAAAATTTGGGGCTAATAGTAGCAGATTTTGGCGTGTACCAACAAAACGTCAACGGGTGTACTTAAGGATTAAATAATTGTTCGATGGTTTTTAGGGATAAAAATAGCCGAGTTTTTAAGTTATCTTCGTCTAATAGCTCAAAACCAAATACCTGATAAAAATTTTTGGCTGAATCGTTAAGACAATCAACCACCACAGCATAAGCGGTTAAATATTGATTTACGCGCCATAAATATTCTAAGGACTGTATTAGGGTGATTTTTCCTAAACCTTGCCCTTGATAATTGAGGCTTACGGCAAGTTGTGCTAATAAAAACACAGGTACAGGGTAATGTGGGAGTTTTTTGGATAAATGAGGCGGCAATGTTTGGCGACGTATAGCACTGGGGGCAACGGTATAAAAGGCGCAAATAGGGTATTTGCCATTGGCCAGTTTTTGCTTAGAGGGGAGTACCATTGTGCGGCTAATACCTGCTTGCATATGTTTGGCTGCAAATTGGCGTATAAAGGTATTTAGTTCAGGCTCACCACAATCAAAAGAGTCTCTGTCATGAAGTGCTTTATCTAAATCAACAAATTGTTTAGCGAGCATTATTAAAACCTTGGTCGCGGCTTAATTTTAATGCTGCTTTTAGTGCATCATTAGGTTCTTTGGCTTGATCACAGGCAGCCATAAACTGTGTAAAAATATCGTCTTTTAAGGTGATGCTTTCATGTTCGGCAATCACTTTAGATGCATTCTCGTCCATTAATTTGACTACATATTCGGTTAGGCTTTTGAGGCCAAGTAAAGAGGCTGCTTTTTCGGCTTTTAATTTAATTGCATCATCAATGCGAAAATCTAAACGTGCGGTTGTCATGGTAATGTCTATATGTACGGAAATCTTCCGTACATATTAGTATGAAAAATGGGTGGAGACAATGCGTGAGTGTGAGATTTTGTAGCATCAGATAGTTATTTACTCAGAAAAAACATAAAATGTTGAGTTAGATAGTTTTATAGAGATAAATAGTATGCCAACCAACAGTGATTATTTTTGTCAAAGGTATAAGTTAGTTATAAGTACAGCTCTTTATTTGATAGCTATAACTTTACCGTCAGCTTTTATTTCTAGTGATGGTTTTAGCAAAGCTATTTATGGCTTGTTAATTCTTTTGGCTTTGGTCAATCATGCTCGTGTCTACTTTTGGCTCTTATTACCATTTTTTATCTTGTCACATATCGCTTTGTATTATGCGCTATTCTACAAATTACCTACTGATATTAGCTTTTGGTTTTTGATGTTTGGTACTGATGTCGCTGAAGTTTTCGATTTTATCGCTCGGGTGAATAAGTCATTTATAATCATGGCTTATTTGTCGTATGTCTTAATCGGTTGGTTTTGTTATAAATATATGACAGGACGATATTTTATTGACTCAAAATCAAAGTGGCGATGGGCTTTAATTGCACTAATATTAATCCCTTTATCTTATGCACCTCGTAATAGCAATATCCGTGATTATGTTTTAGATGTGTATCGTCATTTTCGTAAAGCCTATCCTCAAAATTTGGTTTTAGGTTATATCGCGGCTGATTTAGAAGTGCAAAAACTCAAATATTTAGTACGTCAACCACCCAATTTTGAACCCAAACTATTAGCCAATATACATAATCAGCCAGCAACTTATGTTTTGGTTATTGGGGAAAGTGCTAGACGAGATAAAATGGGCTTATATGGTTATCAATCAGATACTACGCCAAATATGGCTACCCAACGTAATTTGTTGATATTTAAGGATATGGTGTCCTATGGCTATAATACATCAACATCTATACCTTATTTATTAACAAAAGCTAAAGATACAGACATGAAGCCGTCTTTTTTGAGTGTCTTTAAACAAGCAGGTTTTAAAGTTTTTTGGCTGAGTAATCAGGCTAAATATGGTGAGTTTGATTCTTTAATATCGTCGTATGCACAAACGGCAGATGTTGTCCATTTTATGAATACTCATTCTTATACCATGACAACACCTGATAATTTTGACGAAAAACTACTGCCATTCTATCAGCAGGCATTGGCTGACCAGTCGACAAAAAAAATAATTGTTGTTCATTTATATGGTAGCCATCCTGATTTTGAAAAGCGTTATCCTGTTTCGGCTAAAAAATTTGAGAGTGCATATGATAATACTATTTATTACACGGACATCATTTTGCATAAGATACTAAATTTACTACAGGAACAAACATCGCAGATGGCAGCCATGTTTTATATAAGCGATCATGGATTAGCGTTAGGGGAGTGTAATGTATATGGCCATATTGATGCTAAAAAATCTTATGAAGTGCCATTTTTAATGTGGTTTAATTCGTCTTGGCGCGAGCATAATGAGGCGAAATATCTTCGATTGGCAGAAAGTCAAAGCTTACCAGTATATACGGGTGATTTATTTGATACTTTGACTGATATTGCTGGTATACGATTTCACCAACAAGAGCTAAATCGCTCGTTTGCAGATATAAGCTTTCAACGTACTTCGCGTATAGTTAAAGCTGCGAGTGCTGAAATAAATTATGATGATAGTCAAACAGGTGAAGGTTGTCATTTAATTGCTAAATAACTGAATAACCTGAGTGCCGTAGCCCGTGTGAAGTGCAACGTAACACGGGATTTATGGTACAGCCAAGTCAACAAGCCTTTGTTTTATTAGAAGACATTTAATCCCGTAATTCGCTACGCTGCTTACGGGCTACGTTTGCTTCAACCCACAAACTATCTAATTTAAAGAAACCTTTAACTCTTTATCCAACGCACCTGTCACTTTAAAATCAAACAAAATTCGCCCATCAGCATCGGCCAATGTTGCCAAGCTAGGCGCAGCTTTAATAAGTTTTTGTGAACGTTCTAATGACAAACGACCATCAACCGACCAATCAACCCACAATTTATTTATATCTAAGGTACCATTAATGACGGCATCGGTTACATAACTCTCGGCATCACTTAGTTGAGTTAAATTCATCTTCTCAACCCGAATAAAATTATTTTGATAATTCATTACACCACTCACTTGGCCTATGGTTAAGGTATTGGTGGGCTTAAAAATGACATCTAATTGACGTGCGCTAAGACGATTACCTAAGACTTCGCGCAGCCCATCTCGAAATAAACGCGCATTGAGCATCTTTATATTTTGCGCCAACACATTCGCTTTGGCTTTAATGGTAAATTGTGATGGCACCAAGTCGGCCTTAAAATCTACTTTTAGGCTAGAACCTGCCTTTTTTTCAAATACTTCGGGCAGCGCAACGCCCATCAAACTGGAATCCATTGTGCCTGTGGCACTCATTCCATCCACATTACCTTGAACATGAATGTTTATGGAGGTTGTGCCAGAGTATGCCAAACCTTTAGGTAAATAAGCGCGTACAAACGGATAAATATCCTCCATTTTAGTAGGCTCAATGCGTTTGGCTTGAATGTTCACATCCATCATAGGTTTGCGTGGTAGCCCTGTAACAGCACCATCTACGGTCATGCGTTGGCCATCTAAAAACATCGCCATGTCGTTAATATCAAGACGACCACTTTTAAGACTAAATACATTACGCCCAATATCTAAACCTACAGTAAATGCTTTGCCGCGTTGAGTGCCATCGGGCGCGGCCATCACTAAATTATTAAACACAATACCGCCTTTAGAACTCATACCATCCCAAGAGTTACCTTTAAGTTGTAACTTCATTGAGGCATCACCGCTGATAGGATAGGCCGTTAAACCTTTGGGCGCATAAGCCAAAAAAGGCAAAATAGGCGCTTTATCTACGGTTAATAGCCCATCAAGCGGCATACGTTCGCTGCGCTTCATATCTAAAGGGCCTGCCATGCCAACCAAACTTACATTACGTGTTTTGGAGCTAGGCGTACGCAATCCTAAGTTGATATTAAATTTTTGTTTGACGGCAAAACCCGAGAATTTAAGGTCAATGTCATCAAAGACTAATCGGGCAGGTGGATTGGCGGCACTGGCATCGACTATGCGCACTACGCCATTGCTGGCATGAAAGTTTTTGATGCGTAGCCAATTAATTAAGGTGCCGCGTTTTTGTTGTCTTAAATCATCTACATTTAGGCTGTAGTCGCTATCAATTAAAATGTTGGCATTAAAGTTATTAATGGCTAAATCAAGTACCGAAATACGCCCAATAAATAAGGGCAGTAGTTCGGCTTGTAAACGTATTTCTTCGGCGCGAGCAAAATAGGGCCAATCGCGTAAGGGGTGTTTAGCAAAGCGAGGATTTTCGGAGAAGGTAATATTATTAACCGTCACACCAAAAGGCATAAAAGAAAACTTTAGCTTTTGGTAGTCCATTTTACGCGGAATGACTTTTTTGACGGTCGCTTCGCCCATTTTACGCGCTTGCGATTCATCGACGGCGGCAAATAATGAAGCACTGCACAACAAATTTAATGCAGCAAAAATCACAACATAAGCTAGATTTTGGCTATAAAAAGATAAGTAATTAAATTTACTCATCTTTTTTCAAACTGTCACTCAACAGTTGATTCATTTCGCCATGTAACCATTTACGCAAGTCTTCGCGTACTTTGTCTAAATGCTGTTCAATCAAATCATCTGCGTTTTGCAAAAAGCGTTTTTTTAGCTCTTGTTCAAGTGCCGATGGTGCTTGTCCTGTTGTTATCACAGGCGGACGGGCAGGGGGCATGACAGGCCGTTTTTTAGTCGGACTAGCAATAACGCGCTCCATCATCGCGTCACCTAAAGATTGACAAATATCTTGCAATTCATCAAATATCTTTTGGCGTAATTCACAAGGAGAATGCTGCCAACGCTGAGGAAAATGATTACCTAATTCAACCGCCATAATAAAGCTCACAAATCGTGTTTTTCTAAAAGAAAGCCTTGTTGTTTATAATATTGCCAGCGTAAACGTCCTTTGTGTTTGCTTGTATCGGCATTGTCTATGACTTCGAGTACGCGGCTAAATTGTGCCAAACCTTGAGGCTGACGGGTACTTAAATTAAGTAACACACCATCGGCTTGAGGCGGCGTAGCTAAGCCAATCAAAATCGGGGCATCAATAAAGCGTTCATCACCTAAGTAGTGGTGTGGTAAAAAGCTTTCGGCTTTAAATGTCCACAACCACTCATCACAGGCGAGGGCTTCGCTGTGGTCTTCGGCTTGAATAAATACCCGTTGGCCTGCTTGTAACGCTTTTTGACTTAAACGACAAGCGGCCAATAAACGCGCATCTAAATGATGTTGTGTTAACAAATAAAAATCAACGCGCAACACGGTTATTTAAATACTCCAACAATAAGGGGACAGGTCGGCCTGTTCCGCCTTTTTGTGCGCCACTATGCCATGCTACGCCTGCAATGTCTAAATGCGCCCATGTGTAGTCTTTGGTAAAACGCGATAAAAAACAAGCGGCGGTAATTGCGCCACCATAAGGGCCACCAATGTTGCCCATGTCGGCAAAGGGTGAGTCCAATAGTTCTTGATAGTCGTCCAAAACGGGCATACGCCATGTACGGTCATTACTTTGCTGGCCTGCTTGTAATAAGTCATTGGCCAACGCGTCATCAGCACTAAATAAACCTGATACCACTTTGCCTAAGGCAACCACACACGCGCCTGTTAAGGTCGCAATATCAATCACAATCGCAGGGTCGTATTTTTTAACATAGGTCAGGGCATCACAAAGTACCAAACGACCTTCGGCATCAGTATTTAAAATCTCTACCGTTTGCCCCGACATAGTGGTCACAATATCACTTGGGCGAGTTGCTTTGCCCGAGGGCATATTTTCGGCAGCGGCAACCACGCCAACCACATTAATGGGTAGTTTTGCGGCAACTAGGGCTTTCATCACCCCAAATACCGAAGCTGCACCACACATGTCAAATTTCATTTCGTCCATAGCCGCCGCAGGCTTAATCGAAATACCGCCTGTATCAAAGGTCACACCTTTGCCGACTAATACCACGGGCTTATCGCCTTTTTTGCCGCCTTGATATTCCATGCTAATCAGCTTGCCCTCTTGGTCTGAGCCTTTAGATACTGCCAAAAAAGCCCCCATGCCGAGTTTTTCCATGTCTTTTTCGCCCAAAACTGACACGGTTAACTTACGTTGGCCTTTAGCCAATAACTGCGCTTGTTCGGCCAAATAGCTTGGATGACAAATATTAGGCGGTAAATTACCCAAGTCACGGGCGTAATTTAAACCTATTGCAATAGACTCTCCCCATTGTAACGCCGCTTGGCCTGTTGCATTAGCCAACTCTTGGCCTACAACTAAGGTCATGGTTTTGGCTTCGGTGGAGGTTTTTTTGCTTTTAAATTGCTCAAACCGATAACTGGCTTCTAAGGTCGCGCGTACAATATCGGTTAAGGCTTGGCTATTGTTACGGTCGGTAACGCTTAACTCACTCAAAAAACTATAAATTATTTTGCTTTTGCTATTTAATGCTTTGTAAGCACTGGCGCATAGTTTTTGTAAAGAACGCCCTGATAATTCTTTAGTGTCGCCTGCACCAACCACTAAAATAACAGGGCAAGAAATATTATTTAATTGATACACTAATAGCGTTTGCCCTAATTTTGCCTCAAAATTAGCCGCNNAATGTGTCGGCAGACACAAGCGCAGCGTTTACCGCTGGCAGTAATGCAAAGTCCATTAAAACCTCTTGTTAGCGTTAGGAGTCAGGGCTTAGGTATTGCCATATATTGGCAATAAGCAAATAAGTCCTAAGGAATATAATCGATTATGCCTTTAGTTTACCTATTCATTGTACATTTAACAGCATACAAGGCGGCAAAATTGTGATTATTCGTCGTTATTTAAGTACGCAACTATTAGTAACTACCTTTGCTGTCACCAGTTTATTAACCCTTATTTTAATGGGTGGGCGTGTCATTAAGTTTTTTGGCATGGCAGCCGATGGCCGTTTGGATGTTAGTTTATTAGCGGCAGTCTTGGTCTATCGCTTACCGGGTTTTTTAGAGCTAATTATTCCCCTGTCTTTTTTTATTGCGGTGTTATTGGTTTTTGGGCGTTTGTATATTGATAACGAAATGGCTGTTTTAAATAGCAGTGGCGTAGGTCGCTGGCAGTTAATGGCTTCTTTAGTGCCTGTTATTGTTTTGATGACNNCGTGCTTTATCAGACGACAAAAGTCAGCTTTTAGATGTGACTTTGTATTCGCAAAAAGAAAAGTCCGATAACAATACTCAACAAGTTTTATTATATGCCCAACGTGCCAAGCGTTATTTTGACGAACAAACGGGCGTTACTTATTTGGAGTTGCTACAAGGGCGACGTTATGAGTTTCAGCCTAATCAAATGGCTTATAATCTCATAGACTTTCAACGCTATAAAATGCGTATTAATACCCAAATCGAAGAAAAAGAAATTAAACGTGCGCGTTCATTTAGTACCTATGATATTTATGACAAAAAAAGTAAAGGCGATAATTTAGCATGGGGCGAGTGGTTGTGGCGTTGCTCTTTGCCGTTACTTGTACCAACGGGTTTTATTTTGGCGTTGGCGTTGGCGCGAGTAAATCCACGCCAAGGACGCTATTTTAAATTATTGCCTGCTATTTTGTTGTATGTCAGTTTGGTGGTGATGATTGGTGCAGTACGCAACAAAATTGAAAAAGGTAGTATGGGACAACTAGCAGTGTGGGGTGTACATAGTGCCTATTTTGGCTTGTCGATAATTTTGTTGGCTTGGGAAGATATTACATTGCACTATCGAGCTTGGCGTAACACACAACAAGGAACGTCAAACGCATGACTCTATTAAATCGTTATGTCAGCAAAGTTGTCTTGGCTGCTATGTTGATTGTGTTGGTTTTGTTGCTAGGGCTAGACTTGGTTTTTTCTTTTTTAGCCGAATTAGAAGATTTACACGGCCAATATCAAGCCCCTCAAGCGATTGTTTATTCACTGCTAAATATCCCGTTTCGTTTTGCCGATATTATGCCTGTTGCCGTTTTGGTGGGTGGTATCGTCGGTTTGGGCGCGTTGGCTAATAGTGCCGAATTAACAGTAATGCGCGCCGCAGGTTTGAGCGTATGGCGTATTGTGTTTTGGGTCATACAACCTGCCTTGTTATTAGTTGTCGCAAGTTTGGCGGTATCCGAATATGTATTACCTGTTGCTCAAATCAAAGCTGAGCATTACAAAGCACACGCACTCCAAAAAAATATTCCTACAGGTGAATTGTGGGGTTATTGGCAAAAACAAAATGAAACTTTTGTGCAAATGCACAATGTGAGCACAGATGGCGTGTTAAATGGTGTGAGTTTTTACCAGTTCTCACCTGATGGCATATTGTTACAAAAACAAGTGGCACAACAAGGCGTATATCAACAGGCACAACAATGGCAATTAAGCCAAATCACCACCTATAAATTTGATA
>DDBM01000109.1:8483-16906 GCA_002333125.1 Moraxellaceae bacterium UBA2032
TTTATTTTTGGCCCTTTACGTTCGGTAACGATGGGTTTGCGTATTATCACGGGTATTTTGGTGGGCTTAGGCTTTAGATATTTACAAGATTTTTTAGGTTATGCCAGTTTGGTTTATGATTTTTCATCACTTTTAGCGGCATTACTTCCTATTGTTGTGAGTGTGATGGGAGGTGTGTGGGCATTACAACGTGTGAGGTAATCGAAAAAAATATGACATAATCGTATTATTTGTGAAAACTAAAGGTTGACAGTCTTGGCGTTTTGCAAGATGTTATAGCNNTCGCCTAAATGTGATATTGCTAGGGATACATTAAAAATAACCTAAATAGGATGTACGCTAACAAGTAATAAAATGAATTACTTTCATGGAGTTACTTGTTCTAGATGTGTCATCTAAATAAAAAGAGAATGCCATTTTGTTAACTTGGACATCCGCCGAAGCCACTGATGTTGGCGCGAAACGTAAAATGAATGAAGATAATATGCTTTCTCGACCCGATATTGGCTTATGGGTTGTAGCTGATGGTATGGGCGGACACGCGGCAGGTGATGTTGCCAGTCAAGAAGTCGTTAATGCCATGATGCAACTCAAAGAATCGTCTGATTTAGCCGATTTTGTTGATGCCGTTGAAGATAAGTTATTATCAGTAAATTATCAGTTACGTAAACATGGCCAAGAAGCCTTAGGTGGTCGAACGCTAGGCACTACTGTGGTTAGTTTATTTTTGTTAGACACCATGGGTGCTTGTGTTTGGGCAGGCGATTCACGGGCTTATTTGTATAGAGAGGGCGAGTTATCACGTATCTCTCATGACCATTCTGCTGTACAAGAAATGATAGACGCAGGGGTGATTACCCATGAGCAAGCTGCTTTTCATCCACACCGTAATGTGATTACTCGCGCTGTGGGAGGCTCAGAAAACTTGTACCCCGAAGTACGTGTTTTTACGGTAAAAGCGGGTGATTGGTATATACTTTGTAGTGATGGTTTTTATAATGAATTAAGTGAGGAGCTGATTGCAGCAAACTTAGTTCACGCAACACCTGAGGAGTCGGTACGTATTTTAATGGAAAAATCCCTCGCAAATGGCGCGTTAGATAATGTGACGCTCATTGTGATTAAAGTGGGGGAGGAGCAATAATATGAAACAAGATTACCCCGAAGCCAATGCACGTTTAGCTGAGGTAGCCAAAAGCTGGGCAGAAGGTGAAGTAAGTCACGATGTTTGGCGTAAAGAGCGCCATAGTATTATTAGTACTGTTTGGTCCAAAAAACGTGANNTAACTATGCCTAATGTGGTTGTCCCTCCTCAATTGCTGGGTACTAATGCGGCCTCTTTGTATCAGACGGCTGATACCGAAGTATCGAACGACGAAGTCTTATTGTTAGCACTGTTATTACTGTCAATGGTGTTTACTGCGGTCATTTTGTTGTATTGGGTCTAATGTCGCCTAGTTATTGGCTAGCTGTTTTTGGTGTATTGCACAATAACTGTGAACTACCGCACAGTATCTGTTTGAGTGTTTGACAATCTACCAGCTTTTACTCTACTTAATTGGTTTATTCTTCATGTTTGGGGATAGGACTTCTTCCTGACCTACTTATTTGTATGGACTAAAACTTATTGTGTTGCGTTGATAAGCAGACACATTGAGTATCCTCAAGTTGTGGAAAATCATAATGAGTCAGTATCAGCCANNCAACCCGAAAAAAATAGTCACGCCGAATTATTACCCACAAGTTATCCAAGCTATGTTGATTATTTGTCTGTTATGGCGCAAATGATTGTGCCTACAGAGCGTAAGTCGGTGTCTTATGGCACCTTAGCTGTTTTGCCTCCCGACTATGTGTGGCCTCAAGAAAAACGCCAAGCCAAGTGGTTTTTTATTAATGGTATTTGTACCAGTCCAGCCATGGCTCTGTTAGAAACCCGTGAAATGGCGGCTACCTTTCAACGTCCTATTCATTTAATTCATAGCCCAACGGCAGGTGTGGTGCGCGATTTATGGAATGCAATTACCGCACGAACCTTACGCAAAGATGGCCGTTTGTCACGTCCTGCGTTTAATATCGTTAAAAATGCCTTAGTTAGCCATGAAAAAGTGGTACTCACCACCTATTCTCAAGGCACGATTGTAGCAAGTTATATTGTTAGAAAAATCTTAAAAGACCCTGCATTGCGTCTGCACGCTCATAAGTTAGAAGTGTATTGTATTGGTGGTGCAGCCGATAGCTTGCATACTGACCACGCCCTGAGTGCCGAACATGGCCATAGTGTGCCGTATGTAGAGCATTTTGCGAATGGTAAAGATTTTTTTGCCAGAGTAGGTGTATTAGCACATTACCATGATACCTCAGGCGCGATTTTTGTCATTCCCGACAAAAAAGGCCACATGTTAAATAGCCATTATATCAAGGGTATTGGTCGCGGTGATTATTGCGACCAACGTTCGCGCCTCTTTAAATATGCCAATGGGGCAGAAGCGGGTGTGCAAGATTATATTCCACCCGATAGACGACGTTAAGCTTAGGCTGTGCGTTTTAACGCAAGTTGTGCTAAACCAATCAAGGCATCTTTGTAAGTTGAGTCAGGTACATTGTCTAAAGCAGAAATTGCCTGTTGGGACTCATCTTGAGCACGTATTAAACAATAATCTAATGCGCCAGTTTCTTTAACAATGGCTAAAATTTCATCTAAATGAGTCAGGCCACCGTGTTTAATCGCCTCTTTAATGAGTTGTGCTTGCGCTGGGGCTGCTGTTTTGATTGCCTGAATTAAAGGTAGGGTAGGTTTGCCTTCTGCTAAGTCATCACCCATATTTTTGCCCATTTCACTTGATGAACTGGTGTAATCCATGATGTCATCAATAATCTGAAAAGCAGCACCAAAATGAATGGCGTAGCTTTTCATTGCTTCTCTGTAAATAGGATTACCTAACTCTGCGCCTGTTTCGGTAGCGGCCACAAAAAGTTGTGCTGTTTTACCGTAAATCACATCCATATAACGCTGCTCTGTGGTGTCTGGGTCTTTTTGGTTAATCAATTGCAGCACTTCACCTTCGGCAATAATACAGGTGCTATCAGACATGATTTCGGCAATGGCTTGGTTTTTTAAACTTACAATAAGTTGAAAAGCCCGCGAAATCAAAAAGTCGCCCACTAACACGGCGGTGGCATTATTCCATGCCGAATTGACTGTGGCACGGCCACGTCTTAAGTCCGACTCATCAACCACATCATCATGTATGAGTGTGGCGGTATGCAGCATTTCAATAATCGCTGCCGCTAAAATATGCTGTTGACCTGTATAACCCGTTGCGCGTGCGGCAAGTAAACAAACTAAGGGGCGGAGTCTTTTTCCTCCCCCTTCAACCAAATATTGACCCACCTGCATAATTAATGGCACGCGTGAATCAAGGTGATTTAAAATAAAGTGGTCAACGGCCGCAAAATCATCCGCTACGACTGCTAAAATATCTTTAAAATTCATGCCGATAATCCAGTAAATACAAAATTTGCTTTGTTAAACTTGCCAATGTAGCCAGAAATATTATTTATCTGTTTCAAGTTAGGCTGTGTATTCGGCAAGCCTTAAAAATATGCTAATGCTAACAGTCACTCAGGGCGAGTGCCATAGTTAAACGCCAAACTTCATTGTTAAAGCAAATAGTCCCATCAAATACATCATAAACTAGGCATTTTATGCGAACAGTGTAAATAGTCACTTGCACTTAGCTCGCATTTTGCATACAATCGCCCACCTTGCGAATTATCCACCGTGGGCTTAGTCAAAGCGTCACGGGCTTACGGAGTCGGTGACTATGTACGCGGTTATTAAAAGTGGCGGCAAACAACATCGTGTTGTTGAAGGCGAAAGACTCAAAGTTGAGTTACTTACAGCCGAGCCTGGCCAAACCATTACCCTCGAAGATATTTTGATGGTAGTGAATGGCGAAAATATTCAAATTGGTACTCCAGTGGTTGCTGGAGCTAAAGTTACAGCAGAAGTGCTTGGTCATGGTCGTCATGACAAGGTACGCATTGTTAAAATGCGTCGCCGTAAGCACTATCGTAAACAACAAGGTCACCGTCAATGGTATACCGAGTTGAAAATTACTGCTATTAGTGCTTAATGGGGGATTCTTGTCATGGCACACAAAAAGGCGGGTGGTTCAACCCGAAACGGCCGCGACTCGCAGGCCAAACGTTTAGGCGTTAAAGTTTACGGTAGTCAACAGATTATTGCTGGTAACATTATTGTGCGTCAACGTGGTACACAATTTTGGCCTGGCGAAAACGTAGGTATTGGTCGTGACCATACCTTGTTTGCTAAAGCTGATGGCGTATTAAAATTTGTGACTAAAGGCCCTTTCAACCGTCAATATGCGGTTGTTGAAGTAGCGGCTTAAGGTTCGAGTTTTTAAAAAGCCCCGTTTATCGGGGCTTTTTGTTTTTAACTGTTTTATAGGCGAAAGTGATGCGTTTTGTAGACGAAGCTATTATTCAGGTTGAAGCGGGTAGTGGTGGTAATGGCTGCGCGAGCTTTCGCCGAGAAAAGTTTATTCCCTTTGGTGGGCCTGACGGTGGCGATGGTGGTCGTGGTGGCAGCATATTAATTGAAGCTGCGCCTGATGCAAATACCTTGGTTGATTATCGTTATACACGTAAGTTTAGAGCTGAGCGTGGCAAAGGTGGTCGTGGCGCAAATTGTAGCGGCAAAAGTGGTGCGGACGTTATTTTAAAAGTACCTGTTGGAACGACCATTGTTGATGAAGATACCAATGAGGTATTAGGCGATTTAGTTGAGCCAAATCAGCAATTGTTAGTCGCCAAAGGTGGCTATGGTGGGCTAGGTAATATTCATTTTAAAAGCTCTACCAATCGTTCCCCTCAAAAAACAACCTCAGGGCATGCAGGCGAAATTCGACAATTACGTTTAGAGCTTAAAGTGCTAGCCGATGTTGGGTTGCTGGGTTTGCCTAATGCGGGTAAATCTACCTTCATTCGTGCTGTTTCTGCCGCAAAACCTAAAGTGGCCGATTATCCGTTTACTACCCTTGTGCCTAATTTGGGTGTGGTTGATGTTGACCGTCACCGCTCTTTTGTAATGGCCGATATTCCGGGTTTAATTGCAGGTGCATCCGAAGGCGCAGGTTTAGGTATACGTTTTTTAAAACATTTAGCGCGGACGCGCTTTTTGCTACATTTGGTTGATATCGCTCCAATGGATGGCACTGATCCTGTCGAAAGCGTCAAAGCTATTGCCTTAGAATTACAAAAATTTTCGCCTGCTTTGGCTGCATTACCGCGCTGGCTAGTGATTAACAAAACCGATTTATTAGCACCCGAAGAAGCCGAAGAAATTGCCCAAGATATTATTCAGCGTTTAAATTGGCAAGCACCTGTCTTTAAAACATCGGGCTTAACCCGTGATGGCTCCATGCAAGTATGCTATAAACTTATGGACGCAATAGAAGAACAACGTGCTTTAGAAGCCGAAAATCCCGAAGCTGCCGAAGCCTTACTCGAAAATCGTCGTTTGCTCGAAGCCGAAACACGCCAAAATATTCAAAATTTACGCGCTCAACAACGTGCTAATTATTTGGCACGTAAAGAAGCAGGTTTTGATGATGAATGGGATGATGATGAGGACGATGGCGAAATGGAAGTCATCTATCAACGTTAATTACGTGTTATACCGCCATGACTACAAATAATCGTTATAAACTCAAGCAAGCCAAGCGTTGGGTCGTAAAAATCGGCTCAGCCTTATTAACGGCCAATGGTCAAGGTTTAGACCAACAAGCTATGCGCTCGTGGGTGGCGCAAATGGTTGCGTTAACACAACAAGGCATTGAGTTGGTGTTGGTATCATCGGGTGCCGTAGCCGAAGGCATGGTACGTATGGGGATTAACACGCGTCCAGATTCCATTCATGATTTACAAGCCTGTGCCGCCATTGGCCAAATGGGTTTAGTACAAGCCTATGAGTCGCATTTTCGTGAGCATGGCCGCAAAACAGCCCAAGTTTTATTAACACATGACGACTTATCTGACCGTAAACGTTATTTAAATGCTCGCTCTACACTAACTACATTGATAAATTGGCATGTTATTCCCGTTATTAACGAAAATGATACTGTTGCTACAGATGAAATTTGTTTTGGTGATAACGACACCTTAGCTGCTTTGGTGGCCAATTTAGTCGAAGCCGATGCCTTAATTATTTTAACCGATCAACACGGTATGTTTGACCGTGACCCNNGCGCGTTCAGGTTGTGCAACCGTCATTGCGAGTGGTAGTACCGAAAATATTTTGCAAAAATTAGCGCAAGGTGAGGTTTTAGGTACGCTTTTATTACCTGACGCTGACCGTTTTGCCGCGCGTAAACAGTGGTTAGCAGGGCATTTACAAACAGCAGGTCGAGTTTTTTTAGATGCAGGTGCGGTAAAAGCGATTATTGAGCAAGGACGTAGTTTGCTTCCTGTGGGGGTAAAAAAAGTTGAAGGCCAATTTGGTCGAGGTGAGGTAGTTGCCTGTGTTGATGAAGCAGGAAAACAATTGGCTGTTGGCTTAAGTAATTATAGTGTAGAAGAAATTAATCAGATTAAAGGCTTATCATCAGATAAAATTGCTAGTGTATTAGGGTACATCAATGACAAAGAATTAATACATCGCGATAATATGGCATTAACTTAATGTAAAATTTATTTTTTATTTTTTATTTTAGATGAATTTTTGTGTGGTTGTTTTAATGAAGTTGTGTGATATGAGGTTATGTAGCTAGTGTTATACATAGTAGATTAGTAAAATACTTGTTGTATTCTTACTAAAGAGAGAGTGGCGCGCCCAGAGAGATTCGAACTCCCGACCCCCAAGTTCGTAGCCTGGTGCTCTATCCAGCTGAGCTATGGGCGCGTTAAGGCGGCAAATTATATGCCGTTTTTCCTCTTTGTCAAACACTATTTTCAAAATAAATCGCACAACTCGCGAATGTTATAAAAATAGTTACTGGCGGAGAGTGAGGGATTCGAACCCTCGATGGGAGATAAAGCCCATACTCCCTTAGCAGGGGAGCACCTTCGGCCACTCGGTCAACTCTCCGCACAGGGCGCATATACTAACAGCTTTCTTGGAAAGTGGAAGATGTTTCTTGCGTTGATTGCCGAATAAGTAGTCGATTGATGTAAAAATTGGTGTATTCAGATGAAAAGGTAAAAATGTCCGACAATGGTTTGAGGATTGTTGAAGAAATATGCTATAAAGTCGGCCAGTTTTAGCTTTATTGAAAAAAGCCTTTGTAGCATTAGGATAGGCTGAGAGTTATCCGACGAGAGTAACATATCTCGCGTGACTTAAAGTGAGACGTAGTGCTAAAATCCGAGATACAAACCGAATTTCTGTGGTTGATATGTATATCTACCTGTAAACGGTATTTGATTGTTCGATTCTGCCTATTTGAGGGAAAAATATGGAACGCAAGAATATTTTAGGTGTCTCCTTGTTAGGATTAACCTGTGTTATCGGGGCGCAAACAGCAGTAGCGCAAACAGCTTTACAGCCTCAAGCGATTCCTTACGGTTCGTTTGTTCTAATTCCAACACTAAATACCAGAACGGTATTTGATGATAATATTTACAGCTTAAGCTCTAACGAAGTGAGCTCTTTTTCTCAAGTTATTAACCCTAGCTTGAATTTTGTGGCTCAAGACCGCCTCAATGTTTACAAATTGGGTTATACCTTGAATGCAGCTGGTTTTGCTAATGACAGCAATGACAGCTATAACGACCATAAAATTGATTTAAGTGCACATTTAGAGCCAACATCTCGTTTACGTTATGATGCAGGCTTGGCGTATGGTATGTTGCATGATGACCGTGGCACGGGTGCAAGCTCTGGTTTTAGCTTGTTTGAGATTCGTAGTGATGCCAATCAAGATGGTGTAGTTGATGCTGGTATTGGTGAAGTTGATAAATATGATTTAACAACTTTACGTGGTGGTGTTGAGTACGGTGCAAAGACAGCTCGTGGTTTATTAGTTGCTAATGCAGACTTTAATCAAAAGCGTTATTCTCGTGCCTCTTCTGCATTAGCTCGTGATAACGATACCTTAAATTTGTTATTGGGATTACGCGCACGTGTGATGCCTAAAACGACCTTCTTGGTCGATTATGAAGTATCTGATACAAATTATGATGCTGATCCTGCGATAGGTGGCACCGCAGATACAACAGATAACCGCCTTTTAGCTGGTGTGACTTGGGAAAATACGGCTCAAACCACAGGTAAATTACGTTTAGGTCAAGGCAAACGACAAATTGATGGCGCTAAAGATATTAATAAGTTTACTTGGGATTTAGGCATGGTTTGGAAGCCATTGGCTCTAGATACTATTAATGTTAATGCTGGTGCGCGTACA
>DDBM01000109.1:16931-17800 GCA_002333125.1 Moraxellaceae bacterium UBA2032
CAACAAGCGAAATGTCATGAGTATTGGTGCTCAAGTGAGTTTGTAAACGTATTTGAGCAGAATTATGATGCATAACCTACAAAAACTGTTGGTCTTGCTGTCTTTGTTTGCATGGGCTCCCGCCCATGCAGGCTTTTTAGACAAGCTATTTGGCTCAACGTCCGAATCGTCGCCTGCTGTTTCCTCTAAAAATCCTATTATATACGATACTGTTATCCCCTTAAATGCGGCAGCGAATGTGTCTGATTACCGTTTAGGAGCAGGGGATAAGTTAGGTATTACTGTTTTTAACGAAAAAGAATTAAGCATGGAACTTCGTCTTAGTGATGCGGGGAGTTTCTTGTATCCTTTTTTGGGTGAAGTGGTTATTAAAAATCAAACTATTGGTGATTTACAAGCTTTATTGACTACCCGCCTTAAGGATGGTTATTTAGTTGACCCTAAAGTTTATGTCACTATTCTAGAATATCGACCATTCTTCGTAAATGGAGAAGTTGGAAAGCCTGGTGGCTATCCTTATCAGCCTGGTTTAACTATTCGTAAGGCAATATCTTTGGCAGGAGGCCTAACACCTAGAGCGTCTCTAACTAAAATATATGTTATTCATGAGAGTGATCCTACAGGCACGCCTCGTTTAACCACATTAAATGCCGTATTGCAGCCTGGTGATACAATTACGATTGATCAGAGCTTCTTCTAGTTTTTTAGGTACACATAATGGAAAGATTTGATAACAACCTGTCTTCCCAACAGGATGATACGATTGACTTGCGTCATTATTGGCGTGTGTTGATGCGTTTTAAGTGGGGAATTATTGGGCTTGCTATCGCTGTCACCTTGGCAGCTGTATTTTTTGTGTCAGCTATGCG
>DDBM01000160.1 GCA_002333125.1 Moraxellaceae bacterium UBA2032
TAATATCCCAACGTAAATTGGGATATTATGTGTGTTAGCTTAAAGAATTGACGGCATTAACGACCGCGTCAACAGTAATACCAAAATGCTGATATAAATCTTTAATGGGCGCAGACTCACCAAAGGTAGTCATACCAATGACTTTGCCGTCCAAGCCCACAAACTTATACCAATAATCAGCATGAGAAGCTTCTACAGCCACACGGGCGCGTACTTCAGGTGGCAAGACTTTGTTTCGATACACCGCATCTTGTGCCATAAACACATCAACACATGGCATAGACACTACACGCACGCCTTTACCTTGTGCGGTTAATGCTTGTTGTGCTTTAACCGCCAATTCTACTTCTGAGCCAGTAGCAATAATAATGGCCTCTAATACACCCGTTTCTTCGACTAAGGTATAAGCACCACGACTGATGTTATCTAATTGCAAAGCATCACGCTCTAAATGCGCTAAATTTTGACGTGAAAACACTAACGAGCTTGGGCCATTGTTTTTTTGCAAGGCAGACAACCATGCCACAGCAGATTCAACCGCATCCGCAGGTCGCCATACCGACATATTAGGCGTACCACGTAAACTCGCTAATTGCTCAATGGGTTGATGGGTTGGGCCATCTTCACCCAAACCTATCGAATCATGAGTAAACACATAAATCACCCGTTGCTTCATTAACGCGCTCATGCGTACTGCATTACGGGCATATTCCATAAAAATTAAGAAGGTTGCACCATAAGGAATAAAACCGCCATGCAAGGCTATACCGTTCATAATGGCACTCATGCCAAACTCACGCACGCCATAAAACACATAGTTACCTGCGGGATTCTCTTGAATACCGTGACAACCTTTCCACAAGGTTAAGTTAGAGCCTGCCAAATCGGCAGAACCACCCAACAACTCAGGCAACAACGGGCCAAAAGCATTTAAGGCATTTTGTGATGCTTTACGACTAGCAATCGTCTCGCCTTTGCTTGCGACTTCTTGAATATAGGCTTTAGCTTGTAACTCAAACGATGCAGGCAACTCACCTTTTAGGCGACGGGTTAACTCTTGTGCTAACTCTGGATGCGCCTTTTGATAAGCATTAAATTGACCTTGCCAATTTTTTTCTAAAACATCACCTTTAACACTGCAATCCCACGCTTCATAAATATCTTCAGGCACTTCAAATGCGCCATATTCCCAACCCATTGCCTCACGCGTCGCCACAATTTCGGCCGCGCCTAAAGGCGCACCATGACAGTCTTCTTTGCCTTGTTTATTGGGCGAACCACAACCAATTACCGTTTTGCAAATAATTAAGGTTGGGCGTGTAGTATCGGCATGAGCTTCTATAATAGCGGCACGAATCGCTTCACTGTCATGGCCATCAATTTGGCCAATCACTTGCCAACCGTATGCAGCAAAACGCTGTGCGGTATTATCGGTAAACCAGCCTTCGACTTCGCCATCAATCGAAATACCATTGTCATCATAAAATGCAATTAACTTACCCAGTTTAAGCGTACCTGCCAACGAAGACACTTCATGCGAAATACCTTCCATCAAACAACCATCACCCAAAAAGCAGTAGGTATGATGGTCAATTACGTTAAAGCCATCACGATTAAATTGCGCGGCTAAGGTTTTTTCGGCTAAAGCAAAACCTACGGCATTGGCCAAGCCCTGCCCTAAAGGCCCTGTCGTAGTTTCTACACCTGCGGTATAACCATATTCTGGATGACCCGGTGTGCGGCTATGTAACTGACGAAATTGTTTTAAGTCTTCAATATTTAAGTCATAACCCGTTAAATGCAATAACGCATATTGCAGCATAGACCCATGACCATTAGACAACACAAAACGGTCACGGTTAATCCATTGTGGGTTTTTTGGATTATGTTTTAACACACCACGCCATAACACTTCGGCAATATCTGCCATACCCATTGGCGCACCAGGATGGCCAGAGTTAGCTTTTTGAACAGCATCCATGGCAAGAGCGCGAATAGCATTAGCAAGACGACGTTGAGGCAAAGCGACAGCGGGCATAAAAGACTCCAAAGGCGGGCAGTCAAAACGGGACTAAAAATAATAAGGGCTTACTTGGCAAACATTAAACCATTGCAAACGGTCACATGTATAAATCAGCAATAACCACATAAGCCCTAATAATGGGGCGTAATTGTCGCCTAATTGTGATTTTTTGGCAAAGTTAATTGTGATTTAAATTACCGAACTCGTGTGATGGCATCGTCAACTTGTATAATCTATGGCACAAGGTAGGATAAATACTTTTATAGGAGCAAATAATTATGAGCAATCTAACAGTTAGTATTTGGGAAGTATGTGACCCGAAAGAGCTACCCAAAAGTTTAGAAATGACTATGGCGATGAAAGCCATATTAAAAAGCCGAAAAGCACAAATAACCCCACGCTTTTTAGATTTTTCAAACGAAATTCTAACGCTTACCGCTAATAATCTTGAAAAATTCAAAGACGATTTGGATTTTTTAAGGGAAATGTCTGAATTACCAAAACATTTATCAAAAAATGAAAGTCCTGTTTTGGATTTGTCTTTACCTCAAAAAGAGTTTACCTTCTTTTTAACGGAGGTGATAAAAATTGCCAATCATTATAATGTGGTTATCTTACTAGAAGATTTATGGTTTGCTTTTTTACCACAAGATGTTATTTATCCCGTTGATGCTAGAGAAAAATGGCAACAAATCAATTCAGAAACGGATGCCACACCATTCGATACAATAGAGAATTTTCCACAAAGTAATGCACTCATCAAAAAGTATTTTATAGAGCAGCTTAGCCCTCAACTCACAGATTTAGGATTTGTACTCAGCACACATGAGCCTGATATTGTATTTACTC
>DDBM01000219.1:0-201 GCA_002333125.1 Moraxellaceae bacterium UBA2032
CCAATAAACGCAGGCCATCTAAAGACTTTAAGCGCGACAAAGCCACATAACCTTGTCCTTTTTCAAAGGTTTGGCTTAAATCCATTTCGGCCGCTTCTAGGGTCATGCCTTGGCTTTTGTGTACCGTAATTGCCCACGCCAAACACAAGGGAATTTGAGTATAACTTGCTAACACCTTGGCACCGTCGTTTTCTATAGACC
>DDBM01000219.1:291-2518 GCA_002333125.1 Moraxellaceae bacterium UBA2032
GTGCGTGTTGCTTGTAATTGCTCAATGCTACTTTGTGAAACGTTTTGCACTCTAATTTCATTTAAAATTGTATTTAAAACATTATTTTGCTGACGATGCTGCTCGCTTAAATAACAAATATTAAATTTGGCTTCTTGCCATGCAGACGACATAAAACAAAACTTGTCGCGGTTGCTTTCTTTGCTTTTGCTTACAGGTGGCAATTGAAAAAAATCGCCTGCCACAATCACTTGCAAACCACCAAAAGCCGCGCTTGTTTGTTTAAAAAACTTGAGTACCTGATTAACCATGCCAAGTTGTTTGCCATGCAACATCGATACTTCATCAATAATCAACACTTCGGCTTTTTCTAAATTATCACGCAAGTATTTACGCTCAAACATCCACGTTAAATCATCATCATCTAAGCTGTCTTTAATGCCTATGCCCGACCATGTATGAATCGTCATGCCGTTCATATGTGTTGCGGCTATACCTGTAGAGGCCGTTACGGCAACAGGTACTTTACGGGCGCGTAAATAATGAATGTATTGATTAAGCGTGTAGGTTTTTCCTGCACCTGCCGAGCCTGTTAAAAAAACATTTTGGCCAGATTTAAGAAGATTAAGCGCGGTAGATTGTTTCATAAATTAACAGTTATTAAGGCATTAAAAGACGGCTCATAGCTTACGCGATTTTGGCTAAATATTCATGCACACAAAAAACATTACAATAAATGGCATTTATATAAATATATGGTAATATAAATTAAGAGAGCTAGATGAGAGAAAACACCATGACAACGTTTAAACTCGACCCTGAAATACGCGCCAAACTCACCCAAAAGTCAAACATAATGGGTAGCCTAGCCTTGGCCAAAGATTGGGGTTTAATTGTATTTGCGTTTGGCCTAAGCTTTTTGTGGCCTAATCCACTTAGCTTTGTGGTGTCGATGATTTTATTAGCAGGTGCGCAAGTAGGACTGTCTATTTTGATGCACGATACTTCGCATAGAGCCTTGTTTAGCAACGAAAAAGTCAATGATTTTGTAGGAGAGTATTTATGTGCTTTGCCTACATTTAACAGTTTGGCAGGCTATAGAGCCTATCATATGGCGCATCATCGTTTGGCAGGTACAAAAGACGACCCAGATTTACACATGACACAGCAGTACCCCGTTAGCAAAGCAAGTTTAGGCCGTAAGTTATTACGTGATATTAGCGGTTTAACTGGCATTAAAAGTTTGATTGGTTTATTAGGAATGAAGTGTGGTTATTGGCGTTATTTACTCAACGGCGTTACCGAACGTGTTAGTTATCAAAAGCCACAAACTTGGCGCAATTATGCTAAATATTTTTATTTTAATCATGGGCTTATATCTATTGCTTGGCAAATAGTTTTGTGGGGAGTAGTTTATATGTTAGGTAATGGTTGGTTGTTTTTATTGTGGGTTGGCGCGTATTTAATCCCGTTTCCGCTATTTTTACGGGTACGACAAATTGCCGACCACGCTGTGGTAGAGGATATGCTTAGCACCAATCCTTTGCTTCATGCGCGTAGCTCCAAGGCTAATTGGCTCGAAAAACTGCTTATTGCGCCGCATCACGAACACTATCATTTAGAGCATCATTTTTTGGCCACTGCTCCGAGTTGGAATTTACCTAAATTACACGCTATTTTAGTTAAAGAAGGTGTTATTCCTCCTACCAATCAGGCCAGTGGTATTATTGATGTGTTAAAACGAGCGACGCAAATGCCATGAAAATTAATGCCAAACACTTGATTTTAGATTTACTGTTAGCGTTTAACCAAGCCCTATGCGCCAAAGATGCAATTGCAGCTTGTCGCTTATTTGGAGTGAGTGAGAACAGCGTTCGGGTTGCGTTGGCTCGTTTATCTGCCGAAGGTTTAATTGAGGCCGAAGAACGCGCCAATTATCGTTTAAGTGCCTCTGCGCTTACTTTAGCGGGTGATGTAGCCACATGGCGCACTGCCGAGCAGCGTATTAAGCCATGGGACGGTACTTATTTAGCGGTATTTTCGGCAAGTTTAGGACGTACTAACCGCACCGCGTTGCGTAAACGCGAACGCGCTCTACAGTTATTAGGTTTTAAAGAGTTGCAACAAGGGCTACATTTACGCCCTAATAACATCGAACACGATATTAATAGTGTTCGCAAACGGCTTTATAATTTGGGTTTAGAAGATGAGGCCATTGTTTTTATCGCACATGAGTTTAATGCACACA
>DDBM01000126.1:0-11083 GCA_002333125.1 Moraxellaceae bacterium UBA2032
GCTGCATCAGGGACTTTATCGGCGGCTAAAGAAAAATAATGCCATGCTTTAAGCTTGTCTGCCGCAATCGGTGGCTCGCCTAAATACAATAAGCCCAAACGATATTGCGCCGTTGAGTTACCTTGTTTAGCTGATTTTTCTAGAAGCATTAATGCCTCTTCGGGTTCGTCTAAATCCTCTAAATAATGTAAAGCTAGCGCCAATTGCGCTTCGTCATGGTCTTGAGCAGCGGCTTTTTCGTACCATTTTATGGCCATATCCATATCTTTGGGTACACCATCACCCGCTTGATATAACTCAGCCAACTCTAATTGTGCTTGTGCATCGCCTAGTTCGGCTGCTTTACGAAACCACGGCAAGGCTTTTTGAGGCTGATTTAAGCCCTCATCATAAATACGCCCAACCAAAGTCATGGCATCAAGGTCTTGTTTTTTAGCCAGTGCTAAACTTAACGTCAATGCCGTTTGATAGTCCTGATTTTCAAAAGCCAAAATTGCATCATCAAAAGGTGTAGCATAAGCCAACACACTTAACGAAGATAATAAGAACACCGAAGACAAACGTACTATTTTTTTAGGGATAATGTTCATAAAGCTAAAATCAAGGCCAAGATTTGGCTATTATAGAGAATAATAATTTTCTTGGATGCACCCTTAATGAACCTATCTGATGATTTTATCAGCCAATTACAAAATTTAATGCAGCAAGTACAAACCCTACTTCCGCCAACGCCAGCTAGTATTGATTGGCAACAGACCTTGGCGTGTCGCTGGCGCACCGTTGGCAAGCAAAGCTATTTAGAAGCCATTGATGATTTAAGCCCTATTTGCTTAAACGACCTACAAGGCATAACGCGTCAAAAATCAGAAATACGACGTAACACCGCCCAATTTGTACACAAACTACCCGCCAATAATGTGTTATTAACAGGTGCGCGTGGCACAGGCAAATCGTCTTTAGTTAAAGCCTTAGTCAATGAGTTTAAAGCTGATGGGTTACGTGTAATTGAGGTTGACCGTGATTTATTAATAGATTTATCCGATATTATTAAGCAAATCGCGCATTGTCCGCAACGCTTTATTATTTATTGTGATGATTTATCGTTTAGTGCCGATGATGCCAGTTACAGAGCCTTAAAAACGGTCTTAGATGGCAGCTTACACGCAGGCAGCGACAATGTATTAATTTATGCGACCAGTAATCGTCGCCATTTATTGCCCGAATATATGCGTGACAACTTACAAAGTTCACGAAGTGAAGACGGTGAATTACAGCCTAGCGAAGCCATCGAAGATAAAGTCTCGTTGTCTGACCGCTTTGGTTTGTGGTTATCTTTTTATGCGATGAGCCAAGATACTTATTTAGAGATTGTGACTCACTGGCTGTTAAGTTACGGCTTAACATTAACGCCAGAAGCAAGAACGGCGGCCTTACAATGGGCTTTAGGACGGGGTAATCGCTCTGGCCGTAGTGCCGCTCAATTTGCTAAAGATTGGGCAGGACGACACAACAGCTAAATTTGTGTATGGTGAGCGGAGTCAAAACTTCGACTTCGCTCAGTAACCATANNCCAAAGCTAAAAAAGCCGATAAACGCAACGCTCAATAAATTACCTGTTTGACCAGAAACCGTGTACAACTGAGAAATAGCAGCAACCACTAAAGTCACCATTAACGCAGCCACCCAAAAACTTAGCTGACAGGTGCGCTGAAACCATCTAATCTGACGAATACTCATGGGGCTAAAACCTCGTAAAACTCATCCATATCTTAAAACTTAGGTAATATTCGTTAAGTCATATAGACTTAGCAAATCATTTTCGGGCGGCATTCTAAGACATCTATGTTAGGATATATCTCAAATATTGTATTACAATCCAACAAAATAGAGCATTTTATCAAGGCTTAAGAATTGTGTTATATATAGAGCTAATCTTTGCTAGATCAGCCGCTTAAGGTTTTAAATCCCTATCTATCTTTTACTTTATTGAATTTTACTATGACGATTATTATTGGTATTGACCCCGGCTCTAGATTAACGGGTTATGGTGTAATTGAAAAAAAGGGCAACAAATGCTTTTTTATTGATGCAGGCACGATTCGTACCGAAAGTGACGAAATGCCGATTCGACTCAAACGCATTTATGAAGGCTTAGCACGTATTATTGATTTTCATAAACCGACCGAAGCCTCGGTAGAAAAAATATTTTTAGCACATAATGTAGATACTGCGTTAAAACTAGGTCAGGCGCGTGGCTGTGCTATTACCGCTTTAGTAACCCATGACGTGAGTGTATCCGAATATACCGCACGGCAAATTAAGCAATCGGTGGTTGGTTTTGGGGCAGCCGAAAAGGCGCAAGTACAACTCATGGTAACGCGCTTACTTAATATTCCTGTTATTCCTCAAGCCGATGCCGCCGATGCCCTCGCTGCTGCTATTTGTCATGCACATACCTCACAAACGCTATTAAAACTAAGCACGGTAGCATTGCGTACCACACGCGCAAGGCGTTAAATCGAAAATACACGATGTTAAACTCAGCATTAACTGGAGCGCACGATGTTAAATTTTGACTTTTATAACCCAACTCGCATTTTATTTGGCCAACAACGTATTGCCGATATTGGCAAACATATCCCTCCTCAAGCCAAAGTATTATTGTTATATGGTGGCGGTAGTATTAAAGCCACAGGCACACTAAAAGAAGTATTAGCCGCTTTAGGTGAACGCCAAGTCGTACAATTTGGCGGCATCGAACCTAACCCAAGTTATGAAACCTTAATGCAAGCCGTTGCTATTGTTAAAGAACAAAAAATAGATTTTTTACTGGCAGTGGGTGGCGGCTCGGTGATTGATGGCACTAAATTTGTGGCCGCAGCCAGTATGTGTGAAGATGATGCTCTTCATATTCTTAAAACGCGTGGCTCAAGCATTAAAGCCGCGTTACCTATAGGTGTAGTATTAACACTGTCGGCAACAGGTTCAGAAATGAACAATGGTGGTGTTGTTACCCATAAAAGTACACAGACTAAATCGGCTTTTTTTAGTCCTTTGCTGTTTCCACAATTTGCCGTACTCGACCCAACTAAAACCTATACCCTACCCACCCGACAACTCGCTAATGGCGTAGTTGATGCGTTTGTTCATACCATTGAGCAATATTTAACTTACCCTGTTAATGGTTATGTGCAAGACCGTTTTGCCGAAGGTTTATTATTAACATTAATAGAATTGGGCGAAAAATCTTTGCATAATCCCGAAGACTACGACATACGCGCTAATTTAATGTGGGTTGCCACCTTAGCACTCAATGGCTTAATTGGAGCAGGTGTGCCACAAGACTGGTCAACTCACATGATAGGCCACGAACTAACCGCGTTATACAACATCGACCATGCACGTACCTTAGCCATTGTATTGCCTGCCATGTTAACGGTGCGTCAAGACGCTAAACGTGAAAAACTTTTACAATATGCACAGCGTGTATGGCATATTAACGAAGGTAATGAACAACAACGGATTGAGTTAGCGATTAGTAAAACACGAGACTTTTTTGAGCGTTTAGGCGTTGATACACGCTTATCTGCGTATAATCTTGACAGCACTGATGTTGAAAAAATTCTTGCTCAATTACAAGCGCATAAAATGACTGCTTTAGGTGAAAAACGTGAAATCACCTTAGAAGTAAGTCGTCAAGTCCTGACCCTATGTTTATAATTTTTAAGCTTTAGTAGTTTAAGCTCTCTTCTTTTAAAAGAGAGAACCCCCTCTCTCATTAGGAGAGGCTTGGGGTGAGGGCTAAATCAAAACGTCCATAGCCCCTACGTTTTCCACACACAAAAAACACAAACATTTTGAATAACCGTTATGAAAACCATTAGCCTTCATTCTCGTTTATTATTGGCCTGCATGATTCCCACGGCTGTTTTAATGCTGTTATTTAGCATATTTGTTATTTTATTTCGTTTTCAAGATATTGATAATCTCAAAGAAGAAACCGCTAATATTTTATTAGGTAAATACAGTCTTCGTCTGGCTCAAAACCCTAATACAGCATGGCCTACACTCATCAACGAAGCACTGAATGAAAAATATATTCGCAGTATTGATATTTTTGATAAATCAGGTAAAAAAATAGCTCATGCAGGCCCTCAATCCACCTTAAAAGCATTAGACCCTGTAAAACTATCTGCTCTCAATCATAAGCAAAGTTACTTGCCTTATAATAACGCTGATATCTTTTTAACACCTATCGACATACCAAATCCATCACCTAATAACCCTTGGTTAGTCATTGAGTTACAACCTGCTTTTTTTATCATTGCACGTTACGAAGTGATTATTGGCATTAGTATTATTAGCTTTGGTTTTATGACTATTTTAATGTTAGTAATTAGCGGCAATATTCGCCATTGGCTTGACCCGTTACATCGTATGCTGGAGCAATTAAAAGAAATCACACCGCAACAACTTGATAAACGCCTTGCGATTGATGCTGTGGGTGATATGGACTTATTAGAAGAGCAAATTAATGCACTACTTGATAAAATATCATGCGAATATCAAGAACTTAATCAATCTATAGCGCAAACCCAAGCTGACCTTGACGAAAACTTACTTACCATTGAATCACGCAATATTGAATTGCATTTAGCACATAATGCCGCTCTACAGGGTAATCGTACTAAATCGGCATTTTTAGCTAATATTAGCCACGAATTACGCACTCCTCTAAATAGTATTAACGGTTTTACGCAATTATTATTAAAAATGCAGCTTAATCATAAACAACGTGATTGGATAGAAAGCATTCAAAAATCCTCTAATAATTTATTGGCCATTATTAATGATGTATTAGATTATTCTAAAATTGAAGCAGGAAAATTTTCTTTACAGATTCATCCCTTTAATTTAGAAAATGCTATTTTTGAAGTATTAGAAAGTTTAGCTCCACAAGCAGAAAGTAAAGGTTTAGAGCAAATAGCTTTTATTTATCAAGATGTTCCAAGTAGAGTTAAAGGTGATGCTTTACGTCTTAAACAAATATTAACCAACTTAGTAAGCAATGCAATTCGTTTTACCACACAAGGTGAAATTATTGTGCGCGTGATGTTAGATGAAACACGTAACGAACAACATCTACTTAGAGTTAGCGTAAGCGATACAGGCAAAGGTTTATCTGCTGATGAAAAAGCGCATTTATTTACTGCGTTTCAACAAGGTAACCCTACCTTAAGCCGCGAAGCAGGTGGCACAGGTTTAGGTTTAGTTATTTCTAAAAGTTTGGTTAAACTAATGGACGGTGATATTGGTTTTGATGCCGATCAAACACAAGGGGCAACTTTTTGGTTTACCTTTAAAGCCCAATCTAACGAACAAGCTCAAACAGAAATACCAACGCTATTAACCCATAAACAAATTTTAATTCTTGAGTCGCACGAAAAAAATAGCCAACTGCTTAAATCAACCCTTTTTAATGCCAATGCCGACATCAAAGTCGTTAAAACATGGACTGACCTCTATCATCAAGCTCAAGAGTCTTGTTATCAAGTGGTGATTTTAGACTCTCGTGATTTAGAAACAGAATGCCATTCGCAATTATATAATTTACGGCAGCGTTTTTTAGGCATGATTATTTTATTAACTGGCCTCAATGATGTGCAATCTTTGCCCGAATCAAGCTTTGATGAATTAGACATCTACACGCTCGCCAAACCGATTCGCCCTTATAATTTACTTAATTTATTAGGGCAAAGTTTTTCGACGGCACGTTTTAAGCAAGCTGCTATTGAGTTAGTACCTACGCCTGTTAATTTGCATATTTTGGCAGTAGATGATCACCCCTTAAATTTAAAATTAGTCTGTACCCTGCTCGAAGATTTTGGTATTAGCGTGAGTCAGGCCGAAAATGGTCAACAGGCGTTAACTTTATGCCAACAACAGCCCTTTGATTTAATTTTTATGGATATTCAAATGCCTGAGATGTCTGGCTTACAAGCAACACAACTCATTAGGCAACAGCCAGACGGCAAAAATCAAAAAACGCCGATTGTGGCTTTAACCGCACATGCTTTAGCCGACGAGCAAGAAAACATACAACAACATGGCTTAAGTGATTATTTAACCAAACCCTTACAAGAGTCTCAATTAGCCGACATTATTTATCGTTGGACAGGTATTAATTTACATCCCACACATCAGGCACAAAAAACCATTAACTTAGCTAAAAAGTCTGTATTAGCCACTTTAGATTGGGATGAATGTTTAAAACTTAGTGCGGGTAAACGTGACCTTGCTTTAGATATTTTGAAGATGTTAATAGACGGAGTGCCTAGCTCTAAAGAAAAGCTTAGTAAGTCACTCAACGAGTATAATTTGCCTGCATTATTAGCACATACCCATTATTTACATGGTGCAACACGTTACTGTGGTGTACCAAACTTACGTTATTTAACACGTCAACTCGAAGTAGTTATTAAAGAAAGCTTAAAGTACAACACCGAAAATGAAGCACATATCAAACAAAAAATAACCCAACAAGTGAATCATTTATTGACCCAGCTTGATGAGTTATTTGCCATTGATTTAGACGGAATGATGGCTAATATGGGGTAAAGCTTTGATGCGTGGGTTTTGTACCTCAACCCACCCTACACTTCTAACACTTTAATATTTAACCCTGCACGTTTGGCCAAACTCACAAAATTAGGAAAGCTAGTCGCCACATTGGCACAGTCTTCAATCTCAATCGTGCCATTGGTGCGTAAGGCTGCAATAGCAAACGACATGGCAATACGATGGTCGCCATGACTGACTACTTTGCCGCCACCAATTTGACCACCCTGAATAATCATACCATCGGGCGTGGCTTGGGCATTTACGCCTAAAGCCACTAAGCCATCAGCCATGACTTGAATACGGTCTGACTCTTTCACGCGTAATTCTTCGGCACCTGTTAATACTGTTGTGCCTTCGGCACAAGCAGCGGCAATAAACAACGCAGGAAACTCGTCAATCGCTAACGGTACGTCTTTTTCGTTAATATGAATCCCTTTGAGTTTGGCACTACGCACCCGAATATCGGCAACAGGTTCGCCACCGACTACACGCTCATTCATAATGGTTAAATCGCCACCCATATCTTTAAGAATGTTAATCACCCCAATACGAGTTGGATTAATGCCCACGTGTTGTAAAACAATATCAGCATTAGGGGCGATGCTTGCACCCACCATAAAAAAGGCCGCAGATGAAATATCGGCAGGTACATCAATAGTAGTGGCTGTTAATTTGCCGCCACCTTTAATACGAATCGTTGAACCTTCGGTTGTTACCTCATAACCAAAACCACGCAACATCCGTTCGCTATGGTCACGGGTTGGTGCTGGTTCGGTAACCACTGTTTCGCCTTCTGCCCACAAAGCCGCTAACAAAACCCCTGACTTAACTTGCGCGCTGGCAACAGGCATATCATAGGTCATGGCTTTAAGGGCTTGATTTCCTTTAATGCTGATGGGTGGTGTGCCTTTTTCGCCTGTNNGATAAAGAAGCATCACCCGTCATCACGGTATCAAACTTTTGTGCCGCCAAAATACCCGACAACAAACGCATAGATGTACCCGAATTACCACAATAAATGGCATTGGGTGGTGCTTGTAAACCGTGCAAACCTACACCATGAATCCGTACTTGACCATTTTTTGGCCCTTCGATGACCACACCCATATCTCTAAAAGCTTGTAAAGTCGCTAAGGCATCTTCACCTTCCAAAAAGCCTGATACCTCGGTAATGCCTTCGGCTAACGAACCCAACATAATGGAGCGATGCGACATAGATTTGTCACCTGCAACACGCAAATTACCTTGTAATGTGCCGCCTGCTTCTACAATAAATTTTAAGTTTTGAGTATTCATAGTCTTTTGATACGCTGTTCCAGCTAACATGTGAGTAAAGTGATGACGTGCCACTTGGGCGCGCGTTAATATGCCTAAAACGGCTTCGCTATCGTTAGCAACAACCGCTGCTTTAAGTTGTTCTACACCTGCACTAAATCCTTCTAATGCCTCTAATAAACTGTTTTTATTGGCAAAAAATATGTCATGCCACATTAGTGGGTCACTACCTGCAATACGCGTAAAATCCCTAAAACCGCCTGCGGCATATCTAAACACATCTAAATTTTGTGACTCACGCACTAGGCTATTAACTAGCGAAAACGCCAAAAAGTGCGGCAAATGACTGGTTTTTGCTAATACTTGGTCATGACGCTCTACCGTCATGGTTAACACTTCTGCCCCTGCGGCTTGCCATAAGGCTTTAACCAATGCCGTAGCATCATTTTCTGTGTCTGCCAAAGGGGTAATAATAACTTTATGCCCCTGAAATAAATCGACCTTTCCTGCCAATACGCCGCTTTGCTCTGAACCTGCAATGGGGTGTGCTGGCACAAAACGCGCAGGTACAGTACCAAAAACCGCCTCGGCAGCCGCTACAACATTGCCTTTAGTGCTACCCACATCGGTAATAATAACGCTGCTTTTTATATGGTCTTTAATGCTTGCTAATACCGCTTGAGTGGCACAAACAGGCATTGCCAATACTATCAAATCGGCTTCTTTAACGGCTTGTGCTACGTCTGCAAAAGCTTCATCAATCAAATTAATATCTAAAGCGGTTTGTAAGGTGCTTTGGCTACGGCTACTGGCGACAATTTTTTGTGCTAAACCTTGAGCGCGTATTACTCTAGCCAAACTTGAACCAATTAAGCCCAAGCCAATAAAGGTGACTTGATTAAACATTTAAGCTGCCTGCTGTTGATGCTGACCTAACAACATACTTTCGATACTAAGTTGATAATCTAGCTCAGGCCATTCAACACCTGTTGCTCGGCAAATAAAAACATAATGCGCTAATTGTTTAAAACTGGCCTCTTGTAACTCTTTATACCAAGACATAGGCGTTGAAATAATGCGGCCATCCTCCAATTCAACATGAAGATAACGGTCATCAAAATGTACTGATTTACCTTTGATTAAAGTGTTCATCCCATTGCCTCTCAAATTGTTGACGATGTGCTTCTACTAATCGTAACGCCTGTTTTAAATCTTTTGGCTTCATGTAGTTTTGGCTAACTTTAAGTGTCTGTAAATCTATTTTGACAAAATCGTCTCCTTTAATTATATGCACATGTTTAGGCTCATGCTCATTAGCATAAAAGAAAAAACGAAAACCATTAACTATCAACAAAGTTGGCATAATTACTATCTTAACACCTGCTGTAACGCCACTAAAAAGCGTGCATTTTCGCTTTCTAAACCAATACTGACACGCAAATAAGTGGGCATACCATAATTAGCTACAGGACGAACAATCACCCCTTGTTGCAATAAAGCATTAAACACAGGCACACAAGGCCGAGCTGTATCAAAGGCAATAAAATTAGCTTTTGATGGAATATACGCCAAACCAAGTGCGCTTAACCCTGCTTCAAGCTGCGTCATGCCTGCACTATTTAAAGCACGAATTTGAGCCACAAAAGCTTCATCTTGCAACGATGCCACCGCCGCCGCCAACGCAAAACTATTGACATTAAAAGGCTGACGCACACGATTTAAAATATTAGTCACATCGGGCGAGGCAATCGCATAACCCACACGCAACGAAGCCAAGCCATAGGCTTTAGAAAAAGTTCGGCTGACTAATAAATTAGGATATTGATTAACATAATCAAAACCATTGATAAAGTCTGCNNGCTGCCGCCATTGCGTCTAAGTCGTGACCAAAGTTTTTGGCAGGGACTTCTATACCCACGCCACCCACCGCTTGCACCGCCAAAGGATACACTGCAAAGGCATGTTGGCTATAAATAGCCGCTTGACCTTGGGCAATAAAGGCACGCGCTACCAACTCTAAAATATCATTTGAGCCATTACCTAAGGTCATACGATTAAGTTCAAAACCAAATTTTTGTTGAATCGCATATTTTAGGTTAAAGCCATTACCATCAGGGTAACGCCCTATTTGATTCATTTCGGCTTGAATCGCTTGCACCGCCAAAGGCGAACAACCTAAAGGGTTTTCGTTACTAGCTAATTTAATAATGTCATCTAAACCCAATTCACGCTTTAGCTCATCTATCGGCTTACCTGTTTGATACGGCGATAACTTTTGTACGCCTTGGTTGGCGAGTGCTAAAAAATCACAAGACATAGTTTGTTCCTTATGTTCCCTCCCCTAATTTAGGGGAGGGTTAGGNNAGCCTAAAATACGCAACTCACGCACACGAGTACGAATTTCATCTAACACTGCTTTAACATGTGGCTGCTGTTGATGACCTTCAAAATCAATAAAAAACACATACGACCATACATTATTTTGAGCTGGACGGGTTTCGATACGGGTCAACGAAATGCCATGACGATAAAAAGGCTCTAAAATATGATACAACGCGCCCGACTCATTATGTGCTGCCACAATTAACGAGGTTTTATCATCACCACTGGGGGCTGTTTCTTCGGTGCCTATAATCAAAAAGCGCGTGGTGTTATTGGGGTTATCTTCAATGTTTTTATGAAGCATGGTTAAAGCATATAACTCAGCGGCGGTTTCGCCTGCAATGGCCGCAGAGTGCCATTCGTTTTTTACCATACGCGCAGCTTCAGCATTACTAGACACCGCCACCCGCTCAACTTTAGGAAAGTGGGCATCTAACCACTTACGACATTGTGCCAAAGATTGTTGATGCGAATAAATACGCGAAATATGTTTAATTTGTGTGCCTTCGGCCACTAATAAATTTTGATGAATCCGTAACTCCACTTCACCCACAATTTTGAGTGACGACCCCATAAAACAATCAAGGGTATGATTTACCACACCTTCGGAGGAGTTTTCTACAGGTACAACGCCATAATTAACACTTTGCGCGTCAACCTCTCTAAATACTTCATCAATGGTTGCTAAAGGCTGTGTTAAAGCGGCATGGCCAAAATGTTTTAAGGCGGCTGTATGGGTAAATGTGCCGTTAGGCCCCAAAAAAGCAATATTTAACGGAGACTCTAAAGCCAAACAGGCCGACAT
>DDBM01000126.1:11101-20211 GCA_002333125.1 Moraxellaceae bacterium UBA2032
TGAATTTGTTCGTCAATACTATCAATTTGTTGACGAAGTTCGGGCAATGTAGGGAGTGTATATTGTGTCATGGCACAGTGCTTAAAAGGCTAAAAATAAGCTCTATTCTACACTGTCCAATCTTGTACGTCTAAGTGAGGTTGTAGTTTAAAAAAGGCTTGGTCATTAGTAATGAGTGTTAAGTCTAAAGAATAAGCGTGCGCAGCAATCAACATATCAGTAGTTGACAAGTTAACACCATCATTTTGTATCGTTTTTTTGAGACGCGCATACGCTTGTGCCGCATCTCTATCCCATGCCAAAATTTCTACATGAGTCAAAAAAGTCATCACACGTTGTTGAATAAGAGAGGATGGCTGCTTTTTGGCTAATCCCCATAATAACTCTGCTTCTACAATCGCCGAGATAGCAATACGCTCTATGCCTTTTTGAGAAATACGTTGAGCTAAAAATGGCTGCGACTCTTTAATTAAAAAGCTTACGATGTTGGTGTCTAGCATATAACGCAACATTAAAATAAGTCCTTATCAGGCTCAATGTTGTTATCTCTGGTTGCCATAAAGTCAGCAGCTTCTTGAGGCGTAGGACAAGGCAAGGCTAAAAAATCATCCCAAGTCACCCGTTTAGGTGACAAAATAATTTCACCCGTGACAGAATTTTGACGAATATAAACTTCTTCTATACCTTCAAAACGAAAAGCGACAGGCAAACGAACCGCTTGGCTACGGCCATTCATAAATAATTTTGCAGTATGTAACATAAAAAACTCCAGTAATACACCAAAAGTATATCACTGGAGTTTCAAAAAACAACTAAAGTTAAGTGTTAAAACTAAAACTTATACATCGCTTGTAACCACATTTTGTTTACATCATTTGTGCCCACACCCGCTTTAGCTGCATCGCTATCGGCTTGATATTGAGCAACTTTTAACAATAAACTTAAATTTTTGTTGATGTTTTTGGCTACAGAGGCATCTATTTCTGTACCTAAAGCGATGCTATCGGTATCTGTTTTAAAGCTATGTGCTGCCAAAACAAAATTACAACCTGCATATTTTGCTAAGAATTTAATGTTGGTATCTTCCAAACCTTTGGCAGGTGTATTCAAAAATTTATCTGCCCAACCATTAAAGGCATGTAAGGTAGCTAAAGGCGTTTTAAAACCTGCTTCCAATACTTCTTGTTGCGCTTTAATCGTAAAGTCACCGATTTTGTAGCCTAGCTGAATATCTTTATAGTTGGCATTAGGCACAGCTGCCGTTGTACCATCGGCATAGCTCGACTGCTTGGCAAACGAGACATCATATAAAAAATCTTGAAATGAGCCATCAGCTTTAACGCCAATATCCTTAAAAGACGTTGCTGGTGCAGTGTCGTACTCTACGCCATAATAAAAGGCACTAGCATTAACACCAAAATCGCCCATCACTTTGCTATAACGCACATTTAACATAGGTGCAGAAACAGGAATGATTTTGCCAACAATATTATTGACTTTATTCACATAGGCCAAGTTAATAGTCGTGCTTGGAATTAACACTTTATTAACATAACTAATAGCATCAAAAGTTTGGTCATTTTGCCGCCAACCAACATCACCTACAAAACGGGCATTATCTAACACAATTTTTTGACGACCTACTTTAACGCCATAAGCCTCTACAAACACTTGATTTACTTGGGTTAAGGCAGGGTCAGCAATCACGGCATAGGTAGTTTTGCCTGTGCCTGTATTATTGTTGTAATGCTCTTGGCCAAAATTAGTCACATCTTCAAATTGAATAAAGCCTGTAAAACCTTGATAGTCGGCTGTTTTATAAGCCAATGTGGTACGTGGCAGTCGCATCTTTTTTAACGCTATCATCAGCGGTTTCTAGACGTAAACGTACATCCATTGTGGATTTTCCGCTACCTAAGGCGGTCATTAGCTCTTGCATATCTGCTAAGGCTAATGCAGGAAATAAACTAGCAACACTGATGGATATAGCAAGTAACTTTTTCATTACAACACACCTTTTTTTGACAAAATTTTGGCAAAATCATCCACAAGGCTACAAATAAGCCGTGGGCATTTTGTATAAAAACCAATTTAAGAGACCTGATGTGTTAGCTAGCAGGTCAGGTATTAAGTCCAGTGTATCGACNNCCAAACAGCTTAAGCCTTTAGGATGAGTGGTTTTAGGACTTACGCTGCGGGGCGTAAATGTTTACGATATAAAAACTCTAAAACCACCGAACGTAACTGGTGATAATGAGCATCATTAGCAAGCTGCATACGGGAACGCGGCTTCGGTAGGTCTACATTTAAAATTTCACCAATCGTGGCCGACGGGCCATTGGTCATCATCACGATACGGTCAGAAAGCAATACTGCTTCGTCAACATCGTGCGTAACCATCACCACTGTTGCTTTAGTCTCGGCGACAATTTTTAGCAACTCATCTTGCAGATGAGCACGTGTTAGAGCATCTAAGGCACCAAAAGGCTCATCTAACAACAACACTTGAGGTTGCATGGCAAGGGCGCGAGCAATACCGACACGCTGCTTCATACCACCCGAAATTTCTTTAGGGTATTTATGCGCTGCATGTGTTAAACCGACCATTTTTAAGGCGGCATTAGTACGCTCTTTTAATTGAGGCTTTTTCTCGTTGTCTCCAAATACGCGCTCAACGGCTAAATAAACGTTATCAAAACACGTTAGCCACGGCAGTAAAGAATGATTTTGAAACACCACGCCACGCTCAGGGCCTGGCCCCGAAATTTCACGACCATTACAAAATAAGTAACCTTGACTGGGTAATGTTAAACCTGCAATCAGGTTTAATAAGGTCGATTTGCCACAACCCGAATGGCCAATTAACGAAACAAACTCACCTTCTGCTATATCTAAGTTAATCTCGCGTAGGGCTTCAAACACACCATTTTTGGTAGGAAAGCGCATTGCGACATTTTCGACACTGACATATTTATTCATGGTACACCTCAATTGCAATTTTCCTCCCCCTGCTTTTTAGGGGGGGGGTTAGGAGGGAGTTATTTCTAATAAACCTCACCCTAGCCCTCTCCTTAATAAGGAGAGGGAACTTAATTAACTTTCGTAAGAGAAACGTTTTGCTAACAAAATCAAGGCTTGCTCTAATAACAAGCCAACGATACCCACCACAAAGATTGCAATAATGATGTGTTCAACATTGAGGTTATTCCATTCATCCCATACCCAAAAGCCTAAGCCAATACCACCTGTGAGCATTTCGGCAGCCACAATCACTAACCATGCCACACCAATAGATAAGCGAATACCTGTGAGTAAATACGGCAAGCTAGACGGAAACAAGATAGTGGTAAATACTTTCCATTCGGACAAACGTAACACCCGCGCCACATTTAAATAATCTTGTGGCACTTGTGACACACCTGCGGAGGTATTAAGAATAATTGGCCAAATACTCGAGATAAAAATCACCCAAATAGAGGCAGGCTCAGCCGCTTTAAACACTAACAAACCAATAGGCAACCATGCCAAAGGAGACACAGGACGTAATAATGAAATAACTGGCGCAAACATATCACCAATAAACTTAACTCGCCCTAAAATAAAGCCCAGTGGAATGCCCAATGCGGCTGCCATACCAAAGCCTAAACCGACACGCCCTAATGAATGTAAAATATTCCAGCCTATGCCTTGGTCATTTGGTCCATTGTTATAAAAAGGATGGGCAAATAACTCCACCGCAGAATGCCATGTGGCAATTGGGTTAGGTAACTCTGTTCTAAAATGGCTCAATACTGCCCATGCACATACAAATAAAGCCAAACCTAANNTGGCATTTTAAATTTACTCTCGCTTTTTATAGAAGGAGACACTACAACGCTGCTTGCACTACTCATGCTTACTCTCCTCTTTAGGCTTTAATCGCAAAACTGGCCGCATAAGCTTTAGGATTAGAACCATCCCATACTTTGCCATCCATTAATTTACTGCTACGCATTGGGCTGCTTGGCACAGGCGCACCTACAGCTGATGCAGCTTCTTTGTACATGTCAATTTGGTTAATCGACTTGGCAACCGCCAAATAATCAATTTCTTTCTTTAACAAACCCCAACGTTTGTGTTGTGTTAAAAACCACATGCCATCAGACAAATACGGGAACGAGACTTCACCATTACGATAAAACTGCATCGCATGTTCGTCTTTCCACTTCTTACCTAAGCCGTTATCGTAGTTACCCAAAAAGCGTTGTTCAATAACCGCTTCTGGCGCGTTAACATAGGCTTTATTAGCAATCAACTTAGCAACAGAAGAACGATTTTTAACATCATCAATGTAGCGTGAGGCTTCGAGTACCGCCATCATCATGGCACGAGCCGTATTAGGGTATTGAGTTACAAAGGCTTTAGTACAACCCAAGACTTTTTCGGGATGGTCAGCCCAAATATCTTGGCTAGTGGCCACCGTAAAGCCAATATTGTCGCTAATGGCACGCGCATTCCACGGCTCACCAACACAATAGCCGTCCATATTACCTACACGCATATTGGCAACCATTTGTGGTGGTGGCACAACAATGGTTTTAACGTCATTCATCGGGTCAATACCATTTGCCGCTAACCAGTAATACAACCACATGGCATGAGTGCCTGTAGGAAAGGTTTGAGCAAAAGTATATTCACGCTTGTTGGAATCAATCATGCGTTTTAAAGACTTACCATCGGTTACGCCTTGTGCTTTTAATTGATTAGAAAGTGTAATGCCCTGACCATTTTGGTTTAGAGACATTAAAACAGCCATGTCTTTAGCAGGGCCGCCAATACCTAATTGCACACCGTACATCATGCCGTACAAAATATGCGCTGCATCTAACTCGCCATTTAATAGCTTGTCACGTACACCTGCCCATGAGGCTTCTTTGCTTGGGGTAATTTTAATGCCGTATTTTTTGTCAAAACCCAAAACCGAAGCCACAACAATTGGCGCACAATCGGTTAATGGAATAAAACCGACTTTTACTTCTTCTTTTTCGGGTTTATCACTACCCACCGCCCACGCATTAGTTGACAAGCTCATGATTCCGCCTCCGAGTAAACCTGCCCCTGCGGCCATCATCGACTGCTTTAAAAAATCGCGGCGACCATGCCCTTCTAGGAGTACAGTGTTGGTTAAAATTAACGTTGTATCGTCTTTTGGCAAATGCACCATGATAAACCTCGATTTTGGTAAACTGATTCAAGGTGTAGACGTAATTAGCTCTATACAATTACAGTGCCAACTCACGTTTTAACCCTAGACTCATTTGTCTTTATCTAAAAAAATCCAAAAAAAAGCGTCCATCGGTTGTTAAATAAACTTGTTAGGGTTTACCTCACAACGTCTGGACGCCAATGTCCCAACCATTAAACTTAATACACAAAAAATGATTAAGCTTTACGGAGGGTTGTCTCCGCTCTAACACCAATGAGAGCCAACATTAGCTTAATCTCATTACCTGATTAGCTATATGCAACGGCTATGCCAATATTTTTGGCATCATCAAAAAAGTATTTTTCACTATTAAGGTGCATGTTTTGCACTTAAATGGGGAGTAGTGCATGAATAACGATTTAGACCAGAGGCGGCTCTGCACTGGAGCATCACCAAAATAGAGCTTTAGTTATTCTTTTCAAATAGGCTTAGAACCTTCGACAGGCTCAACCAACCATGCTTCGACTCGCTCAGCAAGCATCTACTCTCAAGCTATAAAAAAACCGCCCAGCGGCGGTTTTTGTTTTTTTAGGATATTAAAATAGCAGCTAGGCCAATAATTCATTCATCGCTAATAACTTGTGAGCCACATCAATAATGCGAATATTTCTGTCCATCGCCATTTTACGCATCGCATGATACGCCTCAGATTCGGTCATACTACGCAATTGCATGAGCAAACCTTTAGCTCGTTCAACAATTTTACGCTCGTTTAATTTGGATTCTGCTTGACGAATTTGGCTCATTAGGGCTTGGTCTTGCTCAAAACGGGCTTGAGCAACCTCCAAAACAGCACTCAAACGCCCTGCATCAATATCTTCAACTACATACGCCGACACCCCTGCTTTTATGGCGGCTTTAATCGCAGCTGGTTGAGTGTCTTCACTGACCATGACAATGGGGCGTGGTGCATCTTGAGTCATGACGCAAATTTGCTCTAATACATCACGGCTTGGCGACTCGGTATCAATTATCACAATATCGGCTTTTAACTCGGCAACACGTTTGGGAATCATCAACGCCGAAGACACTTCTTCGACCACGTCGCACCCTGCTTGTACTAAGGCAGTGCGTAAACTACCCACCTGCTTATTGGTATCATTGACTAATAATACGCGTAACATTGCCTTGCTCCCCCAAAACCTGCGTTATCTATCAACCAAAAAAAACAGCAATTAGCGATGTAAACACGGGTTTAATATTTTGATAATGAGGCAGATAAAGCAAGTATTGTGCCATGTTGTGAAATGATTAGAGCTTTCAGTTACTCAAGAGGCTTTCAACCGCTTTTAAGCTATTTTGCTCCTTAGATATTTCTTTTTGTGCAAAAGACTCTAGTACTTTTTCATGGGCATAAACGTAACCAAAAAACTTCTTATCCAACTCATTAGTGGCATTATTTTTTAAACGTAAAAACTTTTCCTGAAAAGGCCGCGTTGCATTTCTAAGTAATCTCATAGATATAAACCACGGTAATACGCCCAAAGCTGCCCCCTCAGCATTTACTGGGCTAACGCCACAGCCTACAAAGTCTTATTTTTTGCTCGGATGCCCTGCCTCATCAATCGCTTGTTTCACTTGTGGTGGCATATAGTTTTCGTCATGCTTGGCCAATACTTCTTCGGCTTCTACTTGGCCATTTTTAAAATAACCATTAGCCACAATACCCTGACCTTCTTTAAACAAATCGGGCAAAATACCTGTATAACTTACAGGCACTTCTTTTTTTAAATCGCTAATCATAAAGGTAACAGCTAAAGAGCTGGGATCTCGCTTAACACTGCCTTGCACCACCAAACCACCTGCTTGTATGCGTTGCCCTTCGGGAGCTGCGCCATTAGCCAACTGGCTAGGTGTATAAAACAAATTAATATTTTGACGCATNNTTACGTTTAGGATTCATGGTTTTTCTGCTCTCGCTTGAGTTGCTGAATTTGCTCATTAAAAAAACGCTGCCGTGCTTTTTTGGCATGCCACAATAACAAAACAATGGTGCTAAAGGTTAAGGCATACGATGTCCATACATACACACCGTGTGTTCCCATTGCCCAAAAGTCGGCTAATGAATCAAAGGCCATGTGATATTCCTCGTTTTTGTGCTTCGGCTTTAACTAATTCACGCACCCACTGGCTGCGTCGTTCACGCTGCAAAATCACATTACGGGTTCTTAAAATGGTTAATAAGCCAAATAAGCTATAAAAACCCAAAAACATGAGCACCAAAGGCAACCACATTTCGGGCGGCATTTTGGGTTTTTGAGTGATAGTAAAGGTTGAGCCTTGATGCAAGGTATTCCACCAAACGACCGAGTATTTAATAATCGGCAAATTGACTACGCCCACAATAGCCAAAATAGCGGCAGCTTTTGCGCCTGTGGCACTGCTTTCGTAGGCGTTATATAAGGCAATAATGCCCATATATAAAAACAATAAAATCAGCATCGAGGTTAAACGTGCATCCCATACCCAATATGTTCCCCATGTGGGCTTTCCCCAAATGCCACCCGTTACTAGCGATAAAAAACAAAATAATGCACCAATAGGAGCAACGGCACGAGCGACCATTTCGGCGGTTTTAACCTTCCATACCAAGCTAATAACGCCACAAATCGCCAATAAAAAATAACCGCCCATGGCCAAACTGGCTGCAGGTACATGCACAAACATAATGCGATAACTATTGCCTTGCAGATAGTCGGCAGGTGCAAATGCTAAACCCCAGACCGTCCCCACCGTAATCAGCAAACCTGCAAATACTGCAAGCCACGGGATAAAACGCTCACTAATAAAATAAAAATATTTAGGGCTGACGGTTTGCTCAAATAACTGCCACCAGCGTTTTAAAAAAAACATGGTTATCCTCCAACCGCTAAACGTAATGCAGCCGCCACAGCTAAAGGCGTTAATGTTAAAGCCAACACCAAAAATGCCGCTAATAAGGCTAAATAACCATCTACGGCTAAGCCATTTAACGAGGCTTGAACAGCAGCCGTGGCAAAAATCAAAACAGGAATATGTAAAGGCAAGGTGAGTAATGGAATCAATACACCACCACGTTTTAAGGACACGGTCAATGCGGCACCAATGGCACTCACCAAACTTAAGGTGGGTGTGCCTAATAATAAAGTCAGCATTAAGGTCCACATGGCCGAATTAGGCATATGTAATAACAAGCCTGCAATGGGTGTTAATAAGGTTAAACACGCACCCGTTTGTAACCAATGCGCCAATACTTTGGCTAATACCACTAAAGGTAAAGGTGCAGGCGACACTAATAATTGCTCTAAACTGCCATCGTCATAATCTTGTCTAAATAAACTATCCATCGAGAGCAATACTGACAGTAATGCCGCAATCCACACCACGCCACCTGCCATTACTGCCAATTTGGCAGGCGTTGCGCTAATGGCTAAAGGAAACAAGGTAATGACCATGATAAAAAAACTAATAGGGTTAAGCCATTCGCCACCCTGTCGCGATACCAATTTAAGGTCACGTTGCAACACCGCTAACACAGATGACCACATTAGCGCATCTCCACCGCACGATAACGCGCCAAATCTAAACGCCGTAAAGGAAACTCTGGGTTAAACACATGATGCGTGGTTAATAACACCATGCCGCCTTGTTGGGCGTGTTCAATGAGCCATGTTTCGAGGGCTTGTACGCCTGCATGGTCAATGGCGGTAAAAGGTTCATCTAGCACCCACAAAGGCGATTGCTCAATAAACAAACGCGCCAAAGCGACACGGCGTTTTTGTCCTGCCGACAAATTGGCAATTGGAGTTTCTTCATAACCGTATAAGCCTACTTTTTTAAGTGCGGCCATTATTTGCGTTGGTGTGACTTTTTTTTGTTGTAATTG
>DDBM01000217.1 GCA_002333125.1 Moraxellaceae bacterium UBA2032
TGTGTTATTTTTTATGGTTCTGAGGTAATCTCAGTTTTTAATTTTGTTGTGGGTACTTGCGCGTTAAGCGAGTAGTTGGTTATAGTATAAAAAATTGCAATTAGCCGTCATTGACGTATAATAAAGACTAAGAATTTAGTAGTAATGTTATGTTCACTATTTCAGAAACTCCACTTTTTACACGTTTATGGCCTGATTATTGGACTGAAGATGAGCGCGGTGAGTTTGCTACTTTTTTAGCGACGCATCCCGAAGCAGGTGATGTTGTTCAAGGTTCTGGTGGTGTTCGTAAAGTACGCTGGCATAAATCAGGCAGTGGAAAATCTGGTGGAGTGCGCGTTATTTATTATAACCAGCTTACAAATGGTCATATTTGGTTATTAACTATCTATAGTAAAAACGTTAGAGACACTTTAGATGCTAGTGTTTTACGTCAACTGAAGGAGAAACTCGATGCCTCTATCACCCCAAGAACTTAAAGTTCGTGAAGCTTCTCGTAATTTAGGTGCTGAATTACTTGAGTCGGTTGATGATATGTTAGCTGGCCGAGCGACTGTGACACATAAAATTGCTGTTCCTATAGTATTGGAAGCACGGCAAAAAACAGGTCTTTCTCAACAACAATTTGCAAATATTCTGCATATTTCTAAGCGGACATTGCAAGAGTGGGAGCAGGGTCGTCGTCAACCATCGGGTGCTGCACAATCTTTGATTTCTATAGCATTGAAGCGTCCTGATGTTATTGCCGAAGTGCTTGCGTTGAGTTGAGTCATGTAACTGGCTAACTCTGCACTCAACACTGACAACAACCCAGCCGATTTGGGTATTTTTGATTACGCTTTTATATACAATTTTACTATGGGGTAAAGCAGTTTTCAGAAATTACCCCTACTTCAAAGCTAACGCACCTCTTTAATTAACACACGTAACTCTTCTAAAATCTGACTGCGCGTTAATAATAAATGCCAACGTCTGCCTCCCAAACGCTTCCACAACCATGCAGCTCTAATGCCAGCAAGTAGCACGGCACGTACTTGTTCGGGAACGCCTACAGTTTGTAGTTTTTGTTGATTACCTTTAATTTGTAGCCTAAAGCGTAACGTACCAACGGTATCGACATACGCTCCTGCAAAATTATTAATCATGCCTTGTGCGTTAATATCGTTGTCAAAATGTGCTAGTTGCTTTTGAGCTAGTTCTAGGCGAGTGCGTAAGGTATTTAGCAGTTTATCCGATTTACGTAATTGGCTTTCAAGCTGAATGATACCTAAAGCATACTGCAATTGATTGGTGTAGTTTTCGTTATCATTAAAACCGCCAACGGTTAAACAGCCTTCTAAAGCTCGCAAACCTATTGTTAACTGTTGTGGGCTGCCATAAATGGCTTCGGGGTTGTCGGTGTCAAAAACAATAACGCTTTCCAATAACACTTTAACCGCTTGAATGTCGGCTGTGCCACGTCGCGCAAGGTTGTCTGCTAATGCCGCCGCCTGAAAAACAGCCGCTAAAGCTAATGTTTTTTGACGATGAATACTACTCATGTTGATTCTGCCCATAATTGTGTGCTTTCAATGACTCCACCACCTAAACATACGTCACCACTATAAAATACAGCGGATTGACCAGCAGTGACGGCACGTTGTGGTTCATCAAAAATCACTCTAATTCCTTTGCCTTCACTATAAATAACACAATCTTGATCGGGCTGACGATAACGTGTTTTGGCTTTACAGCGTAAAGGCAAGGTAGGGCATTCGCCTGCGACCCAATCGAGTTTTTGGCTATATAAGCTACGACTCATCATTAATGGGTGTTCGTGGCCTTGCCCTATAACCAAGCGATTATTAACAAGGTCTTTACTCACCACAAACCACGGGGCTTCGGCACTATTTTTGACACCACCAATACCAATGCCTTGACGTTGACCAATGGTGTAATACATTAAGCCTTGATGCTCGCCAATTACTTTGCCTTCGTCGGTCACAATAGTGCCTTTTTGTGCAGGCAAATATTGTTGCAAAAAGTCTTTAAAACGACGTTCGCCAATAAAGCAAATACCTGTTGAGTCTTTTTTGTCATAAGTGGCTAAGCCTTGTTCTTGAGCAATACGGCGCACTTCGGGTTTGGGTAACTCACCTACAGGAAATAAAGTTTTAGCAATTTGTTTGCCGTTAACAGCGTGTAAAAAATAACTTTGGTCTTTGTTAGGGTCTAAGCCTTTAAGTAATTGTGCGCAATCTGTGTCGGCACTACGACGCGTATAATGGCCTGTTGCAATATAGTCCGCGCCCAATGCTTGGGCATATTCTAAAAAAGCTTTAAATTTGATTTCTTTATTACATAAAATATCGGGGTTAGGAGTACGGCCTGCCTTATATTCAGCCAAAAAATGCTCAAACACATTATCCCAATATTCGGCAGAAAAATTGGCAGTATGCAGTTTAATGCCTAATTTATCGCATACGGCTTGTGCATCTTTTAAATCTTCTTTGGCCGTGCAATATTCAGTCCCGTCATCTTCTTCCCAATTTTTCATAAACAAGCCTTCAACCACATAGCCTTGTTGCAAAAGAAGATAAGCCGAAACAGAGGAGTCAACCCCTCCAGACATCCCTACAATAACTTTAGGGGTAGCAGAGGGGGAAGTTGATAAATTAGCGTTCATTGTGGCGTAGGATGCTCATAAATTGCAGATAATGGAAATGATTGGCCGCGTAAGTAATCTTTAATACACTGAATAACAAGAGGGCTACGCGCACGCTCCGAGCTAATTAACTCATCAAGCGTTAGCCACACAGCGCGAATAATACCCTCATCAAGCGGTCTTTCGTAGTGGTGAATGGCATTTGCTATAAAACAAACCCGATAATAGGTGGTATCGGGTGCTTTTTGGGGGGTGTAAGTATATAAACCTAAAAGGGCGATAGGCTCAACGTCAAAGCCTGTTTCTTCTAAGGCTTCGCGTTTAGCCGCTTCAATTAGCGTTTCGCCTTTTTCTACATGGCCTGCAGGTTGGTTATAAACATCTACATGAGAGTTTAAAATTTCTTCTTCAACCATTAAAAACTTGCCTTCACGCTCAACAATCACGGCAACGGTGACATGGGGCTGCCAGTTATTCATGTTATGCTCCTTTTTTGCCCATCCTATCCTAAAGGAGGATTGAGCAAGCGATTAAAAACTCTTAGGCTATTATACTTCTTAGAACTTACGCGTTTATGGTGAGTCCCGCTATTTATTATAGAGATAATTTATGTCTTTAACGCATTTAGATGAAAAAGGTGCTGCACGAATGGTTGATGTGAGCGAAAAATCATCAACTGTACGGGTGGCGGTAGCCGAAGCGTATATTTGTATGTTGCCACAAACCTTAGCCATGATAGTTGAAGGTCGTCATGCTAAAGGCGATGTGTTTGCGGTGGCGCGTATTGCAGGTATTCAAGCAGCTAAAAAAACCAGTGATTTAATTCCATTGTGTCATCCTTTAATGTTGTCTTCAGTCAAAGTAGAGTTAGAAGCAGCAAGTGATACACAAGTTAAAATAACGGCAACCTGTAAGCTAACTGGTCAAACTGGCGTAGAAATGGAAGCCTTAACGGCGGCCTCGGTAGCGGCTTTAACACTTTATGATATGTGCAAAGCAGTGGATAAAGGCATGGTAATTGAGCAGGTACGTTTATTACAAAAGACAGGCGGTAAGTCAGGAGATTGGCAAGCATGAATATTAGCTTATGTTTTTTTGCACGATTTAGAGAGCAACTTGGTATTCAACAAGAGTTATATACACTCCCTATAGAGTGTAATGGCCATGAATTATTGGCTCAGTTGGCACAGCGTGGCGAAAAATGGCAAGATCTTTTTGCTAACCCTCAAGGAGTACTGGTAGCTATCAATCAAGAAATGGCGACTTTAGACAGCCGTATTAAACAAGGGGATGAAGTTGCCTTTTTTCCACCAGTAACTGGCGGTTAATTAGCTGTAATTATTTATACACTCCCTATTTATTAGGATAAATAAAAAGTGACAAACCATATATCAATTCAAACAAAAAATTTTGATGTAAATAATGAGCTAGCTCAGTTACAACTTTCCAAAAATGTAGGGGCAGTGGTTAGTTTTGTTGGTTTGGTCAGAGAGCAGGCGAGTCATGGCCAAGTAACAGCGATTGAATTAGAACATTATCCTGCTATGACTCAAAAGTCGTTAGAAAATATTGTGCAACAAGCTGAAGTGCGTTGGCCATTGTTAGGAGTAAGGGTGATACATCGAGTAGGATATTTAGCGGCACATGAGCAAATTGTATTGGTGGCGGTAGCGAGCCAACATCGTCAAGCAGCATTTGATGCAGCAGCTTTTATTATGGATTATTTAAAGAGTAAAGCCCCGTTTTGGAAAAAAGAGTATTTGGCAGGGCAAACAGAAGGACATTGGGTAGAAGCCAAAGACAGTGATGAGGCTGCTTTGGCGCGGTGGGTGTAATTATTGTGATGCCTTAGTTTGTGCCATTTGCTCTGAGCCAATTAAAATCATGCGTAGCATGACAATTGTGGCTTCCATAATGTCACTTTGACGCTCTTGAGCTAAGTCCATAGCACTTGTTCCCATAGAAAATACTAATCGGGTCATGCCTTTAGCAACTAACTCTGGCGCAAATAAAGGTTTGTTTTTGGCATTACCAATTTTAACTAAATCAGCACATAGTTCTTCTTCAAAAAAAGTCAGCTCTCGTTCTACAGCGGCTTTAAATGCAGGAGAGCCAACACTACCTTCACGTAATAAAATATGTAATAAGGCTTCGTCGGCATTAAGTTGACGAATAAACGTCTCGGCAGAGGTTCTAATAATGCTTTTGTTAGGACTAACTAATTGTGACTGACGTGCTTCACCAATAATTTTTCGTAATGAGCGTCCAGCTTGGTCTATCAAAGCAATGGCCAATTCATCCATGTCTTTAAAGTGTCGATAAAAGCTGTTGGGGGCGATGTCAGCCGCACGAGCCACTTCTCGTAAACTTAACGAAGAAATACTGCGTTGTGGGCCTAATAGTTTAAGCGCGGCATTAATTAAATCCTCGCGCGAGATAACCGCTTTACGTCCTTGGTGATTGGTTGTTTTTTCTTGTTGTGTAGATGACGTATTAGACATACGATAACTTCTCATAAATTAAGTAACCAAAAAATTATACAGGATTTGTTGGGGTATCTGTTTGAATGATATTTAATATACATATGTATATACAAGTGTATATTATTGGGTTATGATTGCTCTCAGACATTAAGTTTGATGAGCACTGACTATGTTACAACACCTTTTAAAGCCTTTAGCTTCTGAGCAAATAATTGATTTTTGGTCAAAAGAATTTGGCTTAGCTTTTTCATGGCAACGTCCAATGGCCAAAATTGTTAAACGCACCGTAGAAGCTAACGATACAGTGAGTTTATGGCTAAAGCCTAATTTACGCTTTAAAGGATTTAATGCAGGTCAACACATCAATGTGACTGTACAAGTTAATGGGGTGAATTTTACCCGTAGTTATAGTTTAAGTAATGCACCACGCGCTGATGGTTTATTGCGCCTAACCATCAAAAAAGAGGGCAAAGTAAGTAGCCATTTGTGTCAATACGTCCACGTGGGCGACTTAGGGCAATCGCGCTATGT
>DDBM01000171.1:0-3336 GCA_002333125.1 Moraxellaceae bacterium UBA2032
TGTTTGAATACGTGATTGCACTTGTTTAGCAACCAAACTTAAATATGCTGGATTAATTGCCCATTGTTGAAAAGCTTGCATAAAATCAGGCAATGCCATTGCCTTCAGCCATTCACCATTGAGCCAACTAAGTTTAGTGGTATCAAAAGTAGGGCCACCCAAAGACACACGACTTAAATCAAAATGAGCAATCATTTCGTCTAAGCTAAATTTTTCTCGGTCATCGGGCATCGACCAACCCATACGCCCTAAATAATTCAGCAAGGCTTGGGGTAAAAAGCCCATACGTTGATAATAGGTAATACTGGTTGGATTTTTGCGTTTGCTAAGTTTACTTTTATCAGGATTACGTAACAAAGGCATGTGGCATAACACAGGAGCTTGCCAGCCAAAATATTTATAAAGTAATAAGTGTTTAGGGGCAGAGTTAATCCATTCTTCACCCCGAATCACATGGGTAATTTCCATTAAATGGTCATCAACCACATTAGCTAAATGATAAGTAGGTAGGCCATCGGCTTTCATTAGCACCTGCATATCCACATTAGCCCATTCGATGTCGATTTTGCCACGCAACAAATCATCAATTTCGCAGATGCCTTCACGCGGTACGTTCATTCTAATCACTGAGCTTTCGCCTGCGGCCAGTTTTTGAGCTACATCTTCTTTAGATAAACTTAAGCAAAACCCATCATAACCAATGGTTTCTTTATTGGCTTGTTGTTGTTGGCGTAGCGTTTCTAGGCGGTGACTATCACAAAAACAATGAAAAGCATGACCGTTATCAATTAATTGCTGTGCGTGTTGCTTATAAATCTCGCTACGTTCACTTTGGCGATACGGTGCGTGTTTACCACCAACGTCAGGGCCCTCATCCCAAGTTAAACCTAACCATTTGAGCGATGCTAAAATTTGTGCCTCGGACTCTGGGGTTGAGCGCACTTGGTCGGTATCTTCAATACGTAAAATAAATTGTCCGCCATGTTGACGTGCAAAACATAAGTTAAATAAAGCGATATAAGCAGTGCCTACATGGGGAAAACCTGTAGGGGAGGGAGCAATACGGGTACGAACAACAGTCATAACGTCGCTAACCTAATAAACAAAAAAGATGTGTGATTATATCAGGACTTAGCCTAAAGCGCGTCAAACTAAAAATAAAGCCTGATATAAAGCCGATTACCGCTAAAAACCTAGTTTTGTGCTAAAGTATTTAATGTACATTCGTTAAACAGTTGTAGATATTATGAGCGATACTAAATACGCCTTAGATAAAGATATTTTTTGGCAGCTTATTGAAATAAGCATGGCATTATCTAGTGAACGTAATAGTGCGCGTTTATTTGAAAAGATTTTAGATGCGGCACAAGATATTACCCAAGCTGATGGTGGAACGCTTTATTTATTAAAAGAAAAAAATGGCCAACAGGTGTTAGAGTTTGAAATTTTACGTAATAACTCGTTAAATTTAACTTTAGGTGGCTCATCGGGACGACCTATTCCGTTTGCCCCCTTGCCTTTGTATCGTGAAGATGGCTCTCCTAATCATAATAATATTGCCACTTATACCGCGCTTACCAAAAAAATGGAAAACATCGAAGATGCGTATTATGCCGAGCATCTTGATTTTTCGGGAACTAAAGCCTTTGATACCCGCGCTAAGTATCGCTCTAAATCATTTTTAACGATTCCTTTGTGTAATCATGTTCAAGAAGTGATTGGGGTTTTGCAATTAGTAAATGCTAAAAATACGACAACGGGCGAGACAATTTCGTTTAGTCAAGATTTAGAGCCTATCGTGGCGGCTTTGGCTTCTAGTGCGGCAATTGCATTAGAAAATCAAATTTTATTACAAGACCATATCAATCTTTTAGATGCTTTTGTACAAGTCATCGCACAAGCTATTGATGCTAAATCGTCACATACCTCAGCGCATTGTCAGCGTGTTCCTGCGTTAACTGAGTTGTTGGCACAAGCGGCCTGTGAAACTCAAGCAGGGGCATTAAGCGCGTTTAATTTAAATGAAAATGATTGGTATGAATTACGCGTCGCCTCGTGGCTACATGACTGCGGTAAATTAGCTACGCCCGATTATTTACTTGATAAAGCCACCAAATTACATTTGCTTAATGATGGCATCGAAACCGTTAAAGCACGTTTTGCAGCACTGATTGCCCAAAAAGAGCTTAGCTATTACAAAAAAATGATTACTCAGTCATCACTTCAAGATGAGTTACAACAGCAATTACATGCAGATGTTGAATGTTTAAAAAGTGATTGTGTCTTTATAGAAACTGCCAACAAAGGTGGTGAATTTATGAGTGCTGAGGCAAAAGCGCGTGTACATAAGATCGCCGAGTATTGTTGGATAAATCATCTTAATGACGAGCAACCTTTATTAACACCCAAAGAAGTGGAGTTTTTGTGTATTGAGCGTGGCACGATTAACTTTGAAGAGCGTCAAAAAATTAATGATCACATGAAAGTTACTATTCAAATGTTAGAGTCGTTACCGTTTCCTAAAAACTTAAAACGAGTGCCTGAATATGCAGGTGGGCATCACGAAAAAATGGACGGAACAGGTTTTCCTAAAGGTTTAACGCGTGAACAAATGTCGTGGCCTGCACGTATGATGGCGATTGCGGATATTTTTGAGGCGTTAACTGCCAGTGAGCGACCCTATAAGCCTGCAATGAAAATTTCGCAAGCATTGAGTATTTTACAACGTATGCGCGACCAAAATCATATTGATGGTGATTTGTTTAAATTGTTTTTAGAGGCGCGTGTATGGGAAATCTACGCCAAACGCTATTTAAAACCAGAGCAGTTAGATGTAGAGGATTTTACTAAGTATTTGTGAGCCTAAATATTTAATGTTGGCTGAGCCTGTCGAAGCCTCTTTAAAGATGATTTTAAAAACAAAAAAGGGACACATAATGTGTCCCTTTTCCTATGACTAATTTTTAATTAGCCACCAATTTTTTCGCCTAATTCTTGACGGCGAGCCTTAAGGCTTGCAGGCAATTTATCAGCAATTTTTGCAAACAATTCGTCATGGCTTGCTAATTCACGTTGCCAAGCGGCTTTGTCTTGGCTAGTGACTTGAGCATATTGTTGTGCTGTAAATTCAGAACCATCCCATGATAAGTCTTCATAACGCGGCACGATACCAATAGGGGTTTCTTCGCCTTGGCCACGGCCTTCACAACGCTCAACAATCCACTGAAGCACACGCATATTTTGACCAAAACCCGGCCAAATAAACTTGCCGTTTTCGTCTGTACGGAACCAGTTGACGTTAAAAATTTGCGGTAATTTTGCGCCACTTGCTTGAAG
>DDBM01000171.1:3341-13970 GCA_002333125.1 Moraxellaceae bacterium UBA2032
CGACCACCAAAAATAAAGGCAGAAATAGGTACACCGTTTGGATTTTCCCAATCAGCATCAATCGAAGGGCATTGACCCGCAGCAACAGTAAAACGAGAATTTGGATGAGCGGCTTTACGGCCACAATCTGGTGTCCAATCTTGGCCAGTCCAGTCAATTAAATGTGCAGGAGCGGTTTTGGTTAAACCTTCCCACCAAACATCACCGTCATCTGTTAAAGCAACGTTAGTAAAAATAACGTTTTCATCTAAAGTTGCCATACAGTTTGGATTAGTGGTTGTGTTTGTACCCGGAGCTACACCAAAAAAACCTGCTTCTGGATTAATAGCGTACAAACGACCATCTTTGTGTGGTTTGATCCATGCAATGTCGTCACCGACGGTTTCGATTTTCCAACCTTCAAAACCAGCAGGAGGAACTAACATCGCAAAATTTGTTTTACCACAAGCAGAAGGGAATGCCGCACCAACGTAGTGTTTTTCACCTTTAGGATTAGTCACGCCTAAAATTAACATGTGTTCCGCTAACCAACCTTCATCACGTCCCATCACAGATGCAATACGCAAGGCCAAACATTTTTTGCCTAATAAAGCATTGCCACCATAACCCGAACCAAACGACCAAATTTCGCGCGTTTCTGGGTAATGTACAATGTATTTTTCGGGGTTACATGGCCATTTAACGTCGTCATCGGCGGTTAAAATGGGTTTGCCTACCGTGTGTACACAAGGTACATAGCTACCATCAATGCCTAATACGTCATAAACTGCTTTACCCATACGCGCCATAATACGCATATTAGTAACAACATAAGGGCTATCAGAGATTTCGATACCAATTTGAGCAATATGACTGCCCAAAGGACCCATCGAGAAGGGAACAACATACATGGTACGACCACGCATACAGCCTGCAAATAAGCCATTGAGCTTAGTACGCATCACGGCTGGGTCTTCCCAGTTATTGGTTGGGCCGGCATCAACACGATTTTGAGAACAAATAAAAGTGCGTTCTTCCACACGTGCAACATCTGAAGGGTCAGAGCTTGCTAAATACGAATTTGGACGTTTTTCAGGGTTGAGCTTAAGCATCATTCCTGTACTGACCATGAGGTCTAATAAACGTTGATTTTCTTCGACACTTCCATCACACCATTCGATACGATCTGGTTGTGTAAGTGCAGCAATTTCTGTAACCCAAGCAATAAGTTGAGTGTGTTTAACAAAAGCGGGAGCATTGACAGTAGTTTGACTCATGGTATGAGGCCCAATTAACTAAAAAAACATCCATGCACTACAGGGGTGTCCTGATAGTGAGTATAAAGAAGGTAATCAACTGACGAACAAAGACCATGTTGGCCTGATTATGCAAGTAATACACAATTATTGCGTAAGTCAGAAAAAGAAAAGCTTGTAAGCTATGCTAGCCTAATTATTAAGGCTAAGAAAATATTGGCGGAGGCGGTGAGATTCGAACTCACGGAGGGGGTAAACCCTCGCCGGTTTTCAAGACCGGTGCCTTAAACCGCTCGGCCACACCTCCAATAGGGCGGCAAGAATACTCTAAAAATGCCAATTTGTCACTAAATCTCAAGACTTTGAAATAAAAAAAGGCGCAAATAATGCGCCTTTTTTAGTTTTTTACTTATTGTGGATAAAAGTTAAGCGGATATTTTCCATTCCATACTTCAACTTCATCAGCACCAAAGTTAAAACCTCTCACTAAAGCAACGATTTTAGACTCAAGCTCGGCATTTTTTAAGTCGCTAGATGCAATTTCGCAACTAGTAACTTTACCACTAGGGTCAATAACCAATTTTAGGCGTACTACACCTTCCATACTTGGATCATCTTTTAACGCACGTTGGAAAGCTTGATATAAACGCGCACCATTTTGGTCAAAGATACGACGAATATCTTCTTGGCTACGTTTACTAATACCACCTTCACCTTTAGTTTTTTCTGTACTTTTACCATTACCCGCGGCAGCGATTTGCTTGCCTTGCATATTGGTTGTGCCTTTGCTGCCTAAGCCAAGGTTGCCTTTGCTGCCGCTACCGCCTGCAACACCACCACCAAAACCAGAGCTTGAAGCACCATTGTAGGCCACGCCACCAGAACCCGCGCCAGCCTTACTCGTTAGCATGTTACGACTTGTACCCGCAGGGCCACCATTGTCTTTTTGCAAGCCACCTGTTGCAGGCTTACTAAGTGATTCAATTTGCATATCACGTAAATCAGCTAAAGCGTCAGCGACTTCGGAAATTTGCTTTTGAGCAACTTCTTTGGCTTGTTTGACTTCTTTGGCTTTGGCTACTGGCTCTTTTTCGATAGGCTTAGGTTTTTCAACTTTAGGCTTTTCTTCGGGTTGGGCTTCTTTTTTCTCCTCTTTCTTTACCTCTAATGGTTTAGGCGGAGGAGGGGGAAGTACAACCTTTTTCTCTATAATCCGTGCAATACGTTCGGGAACTTTAACGTCGTCGCGCGGTACAATAGGGACTTTAATAAAGGGAATAATAACAAAACACAAAATCGCTAAAACCAATGCAATAATATTAATTTTTCGCGCACGATTAGTGTGTTCTGGTAGTTCATCCCAAGGTAAAAAACCACTAATAAGATGTGTAGACATTATTGTTTTCCTCCCCGTATAACAGCAAAGGAAATCTTGGCGTAATCGTTTTGACTACAAGTAGCCATCACTTTACGAATCACGCTATAAGGCGTTTTCTCGTCGCTTAGAATCGTAATTTCACGCTCAGGAACACCTTGCTCATTAAGTGGAGCAACTGTTTTTGAGGCGCGATATTTTAACTCAGTTGCTAAGCTTGGAATTAAATCACTTTTTAGTGCATTAATTTCGCCAAGAGTGGCAACTTTCATATCTTGTACCATTACTTCTTGCTTGGTAACCATCACCACTAAGGTATCTTTAGGTTCGGTTTGGGCAACAGAAGTGGGTAGTTTAATTCTATCGGCATTAGGAAGTTTTGAGGGATTACTCGAACTTACTAATAAGAAAAAAACCAAAATGGTAAAAATATCCATTAAGGAGGTTAGGTTTAAATTTCCTTGCCCTCTAATGCGTTTTTGTAAACGTTCATGACGTTTAACACGTGGACTTTTTTGCCTCATTTAGCACCTCCAACATCGGGTGGTGCATCACCAATGCTAATATCAGGAAACAAAGCATACTTTGCAGCAATGCCAGTTTCTGTACTAACTACAATACGTACAGCATCCATGGTATGAATTAATTTTTCATAAGCGGTGTCTTGTTCTAACAAGATACTTGCTTCAGTAATTAACGGATACTGTGTTTTAATGGTACGCAAATAGTCATTAAGACCTTTATAGTCAAACTCACCTTTGGTATTTAGGGTAATGGTTTTGAGCGGCCCCGATTGACGGTCTGCCACCAAAAATTTATCTTTATAAACCATGACTTCTAATACTAAAGGCGGTTTTTTAGTGTCGTCAGCAGTTGCCCCATCGCCATTAGGCATGAGTACTTGCAACACTGCTTGCTGGGTAAAAACAGCTTCTAGTAACAAGAACGGGATAAGAATCACCATCAAATTCATAAATGAGGTGATGTCTAGCTCCGGATTCGTGTCACGATTTTTAGAGCGTGACCGCATAATCAACTCCTCTTCAATATCAACGCTAGAATTTTAAAAGACATCTTAAGCGTTGTTACGAATTTGACGTAAGGCATTTAGGAGTTTGATAGAGGCCATTTCTAGGCTTTCAACGACTTCACCTGTACGGCTTTGTAAAAAGGCATAAGCTAATAATAAAGGAATAGCAACCATTAGACCAAAAGCAGTGGTGTTCATCGCAACAGAAATAGAGCTAGACAACAAGTCACCTTTTTGTGCTGGGTCAGCATTGGCAATTGCGGCAAACGCATTAATCAAACCTTGAACGGTACCTAACAAACCTAATAAAGTGGCGACGTTAGCAAAAGTTGCAATAAAAGGAGTACGTGCTTCTAAACGAGGCAATACTTCCATTAAGGCTTCTTCCATTGCTGTTTCTACGTCACTTACATTTTTGGCAGTGCGGTTACGTGTTAAACCATAGTCTAAAATACGACCAATTTCGGTTTCGTTATCTTTAACGGCTTTAAGGGCTTTTTCGGTATCGCCTTTTTGAATAGATGGATATACGTCGTCCCAAAGCATTTTGTTGGCATTTTTGATGCGATTTAAAAACATAATACGTTCAATCGCTACACCTAAACCCACAAACATAATCAAGAGAATGGGGTACATAAAAAAACCACCATCTTGAATAAACTTGATTGCTGACATAAAAATACTCCTGTTAAACAATAAAAATTACGGGGTTACCGTTGAAAGTGGAAGAAGTTCTTGTAATGCGCGTGAGTATCCCACTTCGCGTGAAACAATGTCACGCTCAATAGGAGTCAAGCTCTCTTGTAGTACCGAAGCCGATAAAGGGTTTTTAGGTAAAGTATTTTCTTTATCTTTCCATGGCACAATGTTTAATACTAAGGGTGCATCTTTACTGCCAATAACATCTGTACCGTTAGAAATATCAACACTATTGGTTGATTCTTTTTTTACAGCTTTGGTATTTTCGGCACTAAATACAGCAGTACTAAACGTAAGACAAGTTAGACAGACTAAAAAACTTTTTGAGTTCATGGCTGTACTCCTGTTGCCGATGTGGGTGTATCGGTCTCTGTGGCAGGTGATTTTACGGTTTCTGATGAAGAAGTGGCAGTGTCTTGAGTCATTTCTTCACTATTTTTTGCACTTTCTGTGCTGTTGTCAGCATTTGTCGCCTCAACAGCAGGTGGCGTTTCAATAATAGCTTCCGTGACTGCGGGTTTTCTAACAGGTGCTTTATATACACCTGTACGCTTTTGTAAATCAATCACCCATTTAGCAACCGTGCTATCTGCTTCGCTTTGTGTGTTTTGATAAGCTTCGTAATGGCTAAGAGCTAAAGGTAAGTCTTGTAAATACAACTCAGCTAAGACACCAAAATTAAAGTGTGCTTTGGCATAATTAGGGCTTAAGGCTAAGGCTTGTTCGTATGCCTCACGCGCTTTTTTGAATTGCCCTAATTGACGATATACAAAGCCTTGTAAGTTATAGCTAAAAGGATTTTTGCTGTTAGCAGCAATGGCTTTTTGCAATAATATGTTGGCTTCTTTGTATTGTTGCCTTTTAACATGAATCAGTGCTTGGTTAAGTAACGGGCCTGTTAATTGAGGGGCTTTTGTTTGAATTTCTTCAAATAATGCAAAGGCTTCATCGAGTTGATTGGCTTTCATCAACACCACGGCACGCCCATAATCGGCAGCAAGAGGTTTGGCTAAGGTTTTTAACTCATCACTTATATTATCTAGTTGAGGTTCTTTAGAGTTGTCAGCGATAACGCCGTTTTTTTCTTGAGCCTCGGATTTTTTTGCAACCAAGCCTTGAGAAGCGCGTTCTTTGGCGAGCTGCTCTAAATCGACCTCGCTAGTCTCTGTCTCTACAGTAACAACAGATGTGTCTGAAGAGGGTTTAGGCGTGGAGGCACAAGCAGCCAATAGACTGCTTAATACTAACGTAAAACCTAATTTTTTAGACGCAAACATGCATTATTCCTCAATAAATCGCGTTAATAGCGTCTTCAACAAGTTCGCTTTTATTATAACGACCCGGCTCTAATTCGGCTAAAGCGGCAAAACTCTTTTGTACAAAGGTGTCGTACACTTCTTGAGTTACAAGATTTGTATTAGCTTTAAAAATGTCGATAGCCTTTTGATTAAAAGGTTCTGTTTGCTCTTCAAGCAAAATAGTATATTGCTCAAGTTCTAGTGCATTCATACTTTTAGGCTTTTCGCTATTCATTAAATCAGCCGCAAGCTTTTGATAAATTAAGGCTTGTTGATAATTAGCCGCAGTCGTAAATTCTGCAACGCCAATACTGGCAACTCTGTTGTACGTATTAATAGCGAGTTGCATGGCCTTTTTCTTGGGAGCAAGACTTACTTTAAGCGGTTGTGTTAATGCAATAGCGGCAAAACTATCGTAAATAGGCTGTGCAAGTTTAAAGTGAGCCATTGCACCTAAATATTTAACACGAGGCGGTGCTTTGTCGCCTAATTTGTCATAAAACTGTGCCATGCCTTTAAGTGTGTTTTGTACTTCGTCGTTTTGGTTGTTTTTGGTGTAATAAACATAACTACGGTTGTAGGCTTCGGCACGTAAATCAACTGGGTTATTAGCATCGGCAATAACTTGTTGATAAATTTTAAGTGCTTGCTCAGGTTGTTGTGCCTTTTCGTAGGTTTCTGCAGCAGCCCACATCGCTTCTCGTGCAGCCGCAGGATTTTTCTTTTGGTCACGCACAGCAATGGCTTGGAATTGCTGTGCTGCATTCGTCAAATCACCCGATTTTTCATAGGCAAAAGCGAGCTTTTCGAGCATATCTTGTGCTAGGGGGCTATCAGGATGTTTGGTTTTGAAGGCAATCAAAATAGGAATAGCTTCTGGGTATTTCTCGGCTTTATACAATACATCAGCCGCATCAAAATCAGCAGTCGCTTTGAGCTTGGCATCACTGGCAACTTCGGCTGCTTTTAGAAAGGTTTGAGCGGCTTGTTCTGGATTTTTATCATCACGCAGTTTTTCTGCTTGACGATAATAAGTCGTTGCTAAACGGTCTTGATACACGGATTTTTGTTTAGGGTCTTTTATGTTAAAGGCTAAAACTTGTTGATAAGCTTTATCGGCTTCTTCTAAATTGCCTTTGTCAAAGTGTGCATCAGCAATAACGGTTGCGGCTTCGATGCGTAGTTTTTCGTCAACAGGAGGCTCAATCGCTAACAAAGCTGCTGCCGTACGTACTGCGCTATCATAATCTTTAAAGTGTAAGTACAGATTAGTTAAACCTTGTACCATTAACGCAGAGCTTGGTTGTTGCGGGAAGGTAGCTACAATACGTTTAACTTGGTTTTCAATATCTTGGCTTAGTTGTTTAACTGTATCGTCGTAGTCTTGGTAGTTCTCATACAAATATTGAATTAAACCTTGCATGACAATAGCAGTATTTTTGTCTTCTGGGAATTTTTCGGAAAACTTAATGGTACTGGCTACACGTTGCGGCATAATTTTCTTGCGTGCATCTAAATCAGTACCTAAGGATTTGTCCCAATCTTGATAGCTTAATAACGCAAAATAAGCGGCATCTTGTGCTTTTGGATTAGCACTGTAACCATAAGCAGTTTTTTCAAACTCGGTAATTGCTTCTGGATAGTTTTTAGAAGCGTATAAGACCTCAGCTAATAACTGATTAACAGCAACCGCGTCTTCTTCTTTAGGGTTGAGGGCTAAATGGGCGCGATACCATTTGGCAGCCTTTTCATAATCTGCAATTTGACCTGTTTCTTGAGCGGTTGCATGATAATGTTTGGCTAACTCAATAATGTGGCCTTCGAGAGTAGGGCGTAAGCGGTCTTGTATTGCAGGGCTTGCTTGCTGCCAATAGGTGCTATCAGTATTGTAATGTTCAACAAACTGTTCTTTGGCGGTTACAACAAGCGATGGGAATCCGCCTAAATCATAGGTGTTGATAATCGCCGAGCTAAGCTCTGGTGCATCAGGATCGAAGGGGTGACGCTCGATAAATGTAGCATACGTTTCGGCGGCATCTTTATAGATTTTTTTGTCTATGTAGGTTTTGGCTAAACGATTATAAATAATGGATTCATAAAACTTAGTCCCATTTTTATCAAAATAGGCATTGAGCGAGCGAGGGCCATCCATTTGAATAAACGATAAGCTAATAACGTCCAAGGCATTTTGTAAGGATTCTTCTTCTTGTGTGCTTTTATTAACTTTAACCCAAATTTTGTCAGCATAACTAAAGAACAAAGGCAAAGCCGCATCAAAGTCAGCAGAGCGATATAATGACCAAGCACGTTTGTATAACGCTTGGTCATAAAAGCCTGATTTTTTGTCTTCTAAGACTTTAGCGTAATAGTTTCCAGACTCCGCAAAGCGATTTTTAGCAAAAGCATCTTCGGCTAAACGAAAGTTAACTTCAGTAAGATACGGTGTTTCTGGATATTGCTCAGCTAGCATTTTAAGTGCGGCAATAGATTCATCTTTTTGAGTAAGCAAATCGTAATTTTTGGCAAGCTCGTAATAAACATCTGCTTTAGATTCGGTAGCAGGCATGCGCGTTAGTAAGTCTTGATAAAATGCTACATTTTTGGTGAGTAATTCACGTTCGGCTTTGTCTAAATCACCATCATTTTTTGAGGATTTTAAACGACGCGCTACATTTAAGTAAGCGGTTGCTACGCCTGCATTGGGTGCTTTTTTAGCGTCAGCAATTAAGCGATCATAGAGTGCTTCATTGAGTTGCTTATTAATGACAGCATCAAGACTATGAGGCGATGTTTGATTTGCCTCTATATATTCTGCAACAACATCAGCAGAAGAGCGACTTGGATTATTGCTCGATGTTTGAGGTGCCGCATTAAAAGTCGCATCGTCAATAATAGAGATGGCACTCGTGTCTAAGCTAGCCAGTGTTTTTACGGCACTGGGTTGTTTAACAACATAGGTCGGTGTTGTAGGCGCAGAGCTACAAGCACTCAAAAAAGCAATGGCTACCGCTAAAGGGGTGAGCTGATAAAAAAAGTTTTTAGCAATCATAATTTATCACTGGCTTTTGAGGGGGCTGGTGTGAGAATTTTTTCTACACGTTCCATCCCTAGATAGGTTTCGGTGATATACGTCGTGAGTCGTTGACGATGTTCTTCTAATAAGCTTTTAGCTAAGGTTCGTAAATGGATTTGATGGGCAACACGCTCATCAGCAATTTGTACTTTTAGCTTGCTAATTTTATCACGTAAGCTAGCAAATTTAGTGCTGCTCTTTTGGTTGATAATGGCTGTATTATCGGCAAGTAAGGTATCAAGTGCCGTTAAGCGCATCTTAGTTTCACGTAAGTCGTCAGTAGATTCTTGTAGTTTACGATAAATATCATCACGTGATGCGGCATGACGTGCGATTTCAAATTGAGTTAAATCACGTAGACGATCGACTCTTTCGCTTAAGTCTTTTGCTTGAGGTTCATTTTCCTCAAGTTTATTTACTTTACGTGCTAAACGATTAATCTGTTGTAAACGAGCTGTTTCGGCTTGTGTCGCGGCTTCGGTATAAGCGTTGGCGTTATTACCCATTTGTTTAGCACGAACTTGTGCATCTTGCCATTTTTTGACTAATACGACATAGCTATCACGTAGGGCTTTAATTTTTTCACTTAATTGAGGCAGTTGTGTTTTGCGTGCTTCGAGAGTGGTAGCCACTTCCTCTAAAGCATCTAGGTCACGTAGGCGTACATCTAACAATTCTTGCATACGCTGTAGTTGGCGGTATGACTTAAACTCTTCATGAAATTGTGATGAGGCAAATAACTTAGCAAATAAGCCTGCAATAATTGCATCGTTGGTTGCAGGAATAATTTTAACGTTTAATGGATCGGCATCAACGGTATTAACAGGCATAGGTGATAGCACATCTGGCCATTTATCTTCATCAATACGGCGTGCGGTACGTTCTAATTCAAGTAACTGGTTACGTAGTGTCATGGTGGCGACACGATAGCTGGATAATGCCTGATTATTAGCACCTAAGTCTTCATAGACACGACTAGCCAACAAAAAAGCTTCTTGTACGGCAGGGTCTGACGGATTACGACTATGTAGCTCTAAAGCAGCAGGCAAGGCATCTTGATATTGCACATTAAGATAATAAGAGTACGACAGTGCAAGTAAAGCCGAGTTACTGTATGGGCCTTTTAAGCGTACCCGTAATAAAGACTCACGTGCGCCAACATAATTACCATCTTGTAAATAACGATAGGCAATCGCTAAAGCAGCTTTATCTTTTAAATCAAGGCTTTCATTGTCATCGTTCGCGGTACGAATCATCTCGTTGAGTTGCACAATACCTAAATCAGTTTTGCCTTCTTGAATGTAAGCAATACCTAAGTTGTAAAGGCCGTAACTACCTAAAGCCCCTTTACTTGGCATATCCACCAACAAAGTCACAGCTTCTGCATAACTCTTTTTACGGATGAGTACATTAGATAATAATAAACGTCGTTGAGATTCTTGTTCGTTAGTGAGGTTTTGTGGTGGTTTACGTAGATAATTTTCGGTAACAACATCATTACCTAATTTAAATAAATAATCTCCATAGCGTAACCACGGCATATTACGGGTGCTAGAAGGAATATCTTGTGCTTGAACACGTGATAAGGCAACGTCTGCTTCTCTAGGAAGGCCAAACTCGGTGTATAAATCACCTAGTAAGCTTTCGGTTTCTGCATCTTCATCACGAAACATCCCTTTGTTTTTTTCGAGAAGTGTCATGTTGAGTGCGGAGAAACGCTGTCCCATATGATAGTCATAATAAATTTGACCAAAAACAGGCTCACGGGTGTCGCTAGACACATCCAAACGTTTGTTTAAATCAACAGCCCAAGCGGACTGGCTCGACAGGGCAACAGCCAGCGCAAGAGTAGAAAGTCGCTGCTTGTGTTCCATGATTCGCTTTATCATCGTGTGTTGTTCCAGTAGCAATACCTTAAA
>DDBM01000171.1:14054-22553 GCA_002333125.1 Moraxellaceae bacterium UBA2032
AAGCGATGTAAACCACCTTTATTTAAAGCAGAAATTTCTTGCTCAGAATAGGCATGGTAACTAATGGTTTGACCATCAATGTTGAGTTTGACATCAACTAAACGTAATTTACTGCCTGCATTTACCCCAACTAAAATAGTGGTGCTAGAGCTAGGAAATAAAAGTTCGCTTTCGAGTTGGGTAATGTCACGATTTAAAGAGAGGACATCAGATTTTAAATCTTGTAAGTCTGACGGTAAGCTAGATTCACCAGCTGCAAAACTGGCGCTGCTAAAAACAGTGGCTAAAAAACCAACGAGTAGTAGAGAATATCCCTTGTTCATAATGTTTATCAGTCGCTATGGTTAAAAAGTCTTAGCGATTTATTAACAGGATATATAGATAGCCTTTGGCTAAGGTGCCAAATTTAAAATAATCGTGAGTAAGATGAAACTCACGCTGGCTTTTTGCTATCCGTTAATAAATACCGCTACCCAAATGTAAAACCGTACCTGTTTAATTAAAAAAGGTTTATGTTAAAACCGTTTTTTATGAGTAACATGCGCCGTTATCGTTAAAATACTTAAAAAAAGGATGATAAACGTGCAAGTCCTGAAAAAGCCATGGGGAAGATTAACGCATAAGCAGCCCCTATTCGTCAAAGGAAGATTGTGTAATTTGTCCAACAACCGACAAAAAAAATGACATTTGACACAGTTTTTGGGCAAAATAAGGGCTTGTAACCTGTTTCTTTATGAGTAAAGAGAGTGCTAATGCAAATTGTTGCCGATGAAAATATAGCCTTATTAAATGAGTTTTTTGGGCATTTTGGCGAATTAAGGTGTTATGCAGGTCGCCAATTGTCGGCTGCACAAGTTAAGAGTGCCGATGTGCTGTTGGTGCGCTCGGTAACACCTGTAAATGCCGCATTATTGCAAGATAGTTCGGTTTGTTTTGTAGGCAGTGCCACCATTGGTTTTGACCATATGGACCAAACATGGCTTGCTGAACAAAAAATTACTGTGCGTACTGCGCCTGCGTGTAATGCGCAAAGTGTAGTGGAGTATGTGTTTGCTGCATTGGCTTATGTGAGTAAAACCAAAAAAATAAGCTTACAAAATAAAGTGCTAGGTGTTGTAGGTTTAGGTAATGTGGGTTCTTTATTGGCGCGGTTGGCTCAAAAATTAGGTTTTGAGGTGATTGGTTATGATCCATTTACGCATCATGCCGATATTCAACAAGTTGAATTAGCCGATTTATTGCAACAAGCCGATGTGGTGTCTTGTCATACCCCATTAACCACAACAGGTACATATTCTAGTTATCATTTATTAAATGCACACAATTTACCTTTGCTTAAATCGGGAGCGATATTACTTAATGCGGGGCGTGGTGCAGCGATTGATAATCAGGCTTTATTAGATTTTATTACGCTTAATCCCAAGCATTTAGGCGCGTTAATTTTAGATGTGTGGGAAAACGAACCACTACCTAATAGATGTTTGGCTCATAAGACAGACCTAATAACACCGCATATTGCAGGATATAGCTTAGAAGGTAAGTGGCGTGGTACAGAAATGATTTATAGTGCCTTGTGTGAATTTTTGCATCAAGCACCTCAGCATCAATTAGCGGACTTTTTGCCGCCATTATCACAAAGCTTATCTTGGCCTTTATTAGCTAGTTTATGGCAAAATTACGCTCATTTATTGCAGAGTATTTATCCTATACAACACGATGATCACGCATTTAGAAAAACATTGGATATCGTAACTGATAATGAGCGAGCGAGTGCCTTTGATGCCTTACGTAAAAACTATTGGCCAAGACGTGAATGCTCTGCATACCGTCTTAATGTTGCGCCTGTCGCTGATATAGCGCAGCTAAAATACTTAGGCTTTAAAATAATTATTTAAAAAAGGCGACTTTTGCTAGATTAGATTTTAGAATCGCGCCCAATTTTTGTTTAGGACTTACGCCACCTTAGTAAATAAGCGTAAGTCTGTCCTCCTAATAAATAGCATCAGCGTGAGGAAGACCATGTTAAATGTGTTCGTGGGTTTGTATGTATTGTTGTCAATCGGCATTGGTTTATATGCCGCTAAACGAGTACATAACAGTACCGACTATATTGTGGCAGGGCGACGTTTGCCCTTGCATATTACAACGGCCACTGTGTTTGCAACATGGTTTGGCTCAGAAACAGTATTGGGTACATCGTCCACATTTATTCAAGAGGGTTTACATGGCATTGTGGCTGACCCTTTTGGTGCTTCTGTGTGTTTGATTTTGGTGGGTGTGTTTTTTGCGCGTCATTTGTATCGTAAAAACTTAGTTACCATTGGCGATTTTTTTAAACAAAAATATGGACGTGGTGTTGAATTAGCAACCTCTGTTGCCATTATGTTGTCTTATTTGGGCTGGGTTTCGGCTCAAATGATTGCTTTGGGTTTAGTGTTTAATGTGTTGTCACATGGTGCAATTAGCCAAGATATGGGCATAGTCATGGGCGCAGCCATTGTTATTTCTTACACTATATATGGTGGTATGTGGTCGGTGGCTTTAACCGATTTTATGCAAATGATTGTTATCGTATTGGGTATGTTGTATGTAGGCTATGTGGTTACAGATGAAATTAATGGCGGCACAATGGCGGTGATTGAACACGCAGCACAGGCTAATAAATTTAATTTTTGGCCAGAACCAACACTCGCAGGTATTTTGGCTTTTGTAGGTGCATTTGTAACCTTAGCTTTAGGCTCGATACCGCAGCAAGATGTGTTTCAGAGGGTGATGTCGGCTAAAGATGAAAATACCGCCGTACATGGTGCGGTACTTGGCGGTAGCTTGTATTTTATTTTTGCTTTTGTGCCTATTTTTTTGGCGTATTCGGCCTTTTTAATTGATGAGCAAATGACTACAAGTTTATTAGCCAAAGACAGTCAGTTAGTCTTGCCAACCCTTGTATTACACCATACGCCATTATTAGCTCAGGTGATGTTTTTTGGGGCATTATTAGCTGCTATTATGAGTACCGCCTCAGGGACTTTATTAGCCCCATCGACTATTTTTACCGAAAATATTTTACGTCCATTCCTTGGTAAAGTTTCTGATACACGCTTTTTATGGATTATTCGTGTAGTCGTGTTAATCTTTGGCTGTTTTGTGACTTTGTTTGCTGTAAATTCTAACTCCTCTATTTTTGAGATGGTAGAAAATGCCTATAAAGTCACCTTAGTGGTTGCTTTTGTGCCTTTGGCTGCGGGTGTTTATTGGTCAAAAGCGAGTACGCAGGGTGCGGTATTTTCGATGGTATTTGGTTTGGTGGTATGGGTATTTTTAGAAGCAATAGCCCCCGAAGGCTTATGGCCACCACAATTAGCAGGTTTATTAGCCGCTATTGTAGGTATGGTTGTTGGTGCGCTATTACCGCAAATGATTGCTTCGCCCGAGCAAGTGATATACAAACACAAACCTAAATAAAAACGATAGCTTCGGATTTACGCTGCTCATACTATCATCAGGCGTAAATCATAAAATATAAAAACTCGTCGGTGAGTTTGCTTTTCTTTTTGAGGATTTTTTTATGGCGCGTTACCTTTCTTTGTTGGTGGTTATTCCTTGTTTATTATCAACAGTGGCAATGGCCGAAGAAGAACAACCTGTTACAGAACAGCCTTTAACGTATAGCCAAAAAACACAAAATATAATGGCTAAATTAAAGCCCGTTTCTACCTATATAGGTATTGGCTTATTTGACGATATGCTTAACATTAATGCCGAAACTGTTACCGATTTAGGTAACTTTTATGCACGTACAGGTAAGTTTATGGAGTCTGATGCAGGGGCAGCTTTTAATATAGGCTGGCGTTATCCTATTACCGCAGAGCGTGATGAGTCAGGTTATTTTGTAGGTGCATTTTTGGGACATGTTATTGCAGCCTCATCCAATGGAGGTGATTACAACCGTAACGGTGCAGGCTTAGATATTAGCTATCAATGGGTTAATGAACATACGCGTAAAACAGTATCGGTAGGGATGGGGTCTGGTTTTTCTCGTAAACTAGATGGTGGAGCCAAAGATGGTGTGCCTGCTGCGCCTAGAGTCTTTATTAGTTTTAATACTGCGCTAAAAATGTTTTAACATGATGCGGGATTTATCAACGCGTTAACGATTTAATAGACTTGTAAGGTGACCGCGACTAATGGACGCAATCTCTAATATTTGGCAACAAATTCTCGCTCGTCCTGATTTTTGGGGCTTTATTACTATTCCTATCGTTGCGTCTGTGGTGACGTGGTTGCATGTGTGGATGGCACTCAAAATGGTGTTTTACCCCATTACTTTTTGGGGCTTTCATATAGGTAGATTACCCTTAGGTTGGCAAGGTATTGTGCCACGTAAAGCAGGTAAAATATCGGGTATTTTGGTAGACCAATCGTTATCTAAAATTGGCTCATTAGATGAGTTTTTTAGAGAAATGAAGCCCGATGAAATGGCAGAGTTTGTGAGTGAAACCTTGATGGAAACCATTGAGGATTTTATTGATGAAGTAATGTTAGAGCGCAATCGAACCTTATGGGAAAACTTACCTGCGGGTATTAAGCGTCGTGTATATAGTCATGTGCGTAAACAAGTGCCACAAGTGATGGAAGACTTGGTCACAGAACTGACATTTAATGTAGAAAACTTAGTTGATATGCGTCAAATGGTTGTTAGTCAAATGGAAAATGACCGTGCCATGATGGTACGCATGTTTTTACGTGTAGGCCAAAAAGAAATTAACTTTATTTGGCATATTAGCTTTTTTATAGGTTTATTTTTTGGCTGTGTGCAAATGGTTGTTTGGTTAGTAGTGCCTTGGCATTGGACGCTGGTTTTTTGGGCGGCACTGTGGGGCTTACTCACTAACTGGATTGCGATTTGGATGGTATTTAACCCGATTGAGCCTAAAAAAGTCATGGGGATTACCATGCACGGGGCGTTTATGCGCCGTCAGGCCGAAGTGTCGGAAGTGTTTTCTTATGTGAGTACCCGCGAGCTATTTACGCTTAAACAAATCATGAATGAGATGATGTTTGGCCCTAAAGCCGAAAAAACGCGTAAACTCGTCAAGCGTCATGTCAGTAAGTTACTAGATACGCCAATTGTACGTACTGCATTACAAATGACAATGGGATGGGAAGAGTACGCCAAACTTAAAGATACTATTATTGATAAGTCGATTGTAGCCACGATGGTGCCTATGTCTGACCCTGAGCTAAACGAAAGTCGTGCCGCTAAAGTGAATGAGTTATTTTTAGAGCGGATGAAGCAGTTAACTCCTACAGAGTTTCAAAACTTATTACGTCCTGCCTTTAGAGAAGACGAATGGATTTTGATTGTTTTAGGTGGAGTAACAGGTGCTTTTGCAGGTTGGTTACAGTTAATGTTGGGCTTTAAATAGAAGTTCCCTGAGCGGAGTCGAAGGGACGCTTTTAATATTAAAACAAAAAAGCCTGCTTAAACGCAGGCTTTTTTATTTGTGACATTACTTTTTAACTTGCTTACTCAAAAAGTTGAGTAGTTCATTAAAACGAATATCCCTAGCCTCTGCATCACGGCGACCTTTATATTCAATCGTGCCAGCATCTAAGCCTTTTTCGCCAATTACCAAACGATGTGGAATACCAATCAGTTCAATGTCGGCAAATTTAACACCNNGGGGCAATGGCATCTGGCCAAATAATACCGCGCTCATCAAAATTTTGCTCAATAGCTGAGGCCACAACACGTGTCACGCCTATACCATAACAACCCATCGTTACTACAAACGGTTTGCCATCTTCACCTAACACCGTGCAATTTAAAGCTTGAGAGTATTTTGTGCCTAATTGAAAAATATGACCCACTTCAATACCGCGTTTTAATACTAAATGACCTTGACCATCAGGCGAGGCATCACCAGCCACCACATTACGNNCCAATGTTACAGCCGATTGTGGCCAACACTTCGGCTTCACTAGCAAAGGTGAGGGGAGAGCCAACTTGGGCGAGTTTTTCGGCTTTAATTTCGTTAAGTTCGTGGTCGCCACGCAACACTAAGGCAACTAAATCATAGTGGCTTTTGTCATCTGCTACACCGCGTACAATTAAGGTTTTAACCGTTTGAGCTGCATCAACCTTCAAAAACTCACATACTTCACTAATAGTATGCACATTGGGCGTATCAATAATTTGTGCTGTTTGTGTTGCAACAGGACGCACGGTATTACACACAGCTTCAGCCATTTCGATATTAGCGGCATAATTAGAGGTATCCGAGAAGGCAATTAAATCTTCGCCGCTTTCGGCTAATACATGAAACTCATGTGAGCCATCACCCCCAATAGACCCCGTATCGGCTTGAACGGGTCTAAAATCCACCCCAATACGACCAAAAATACGGCAATATGTGTCGTACATGACATCATAGGTTTCTTGCAAAGAAGCTTGGTTACTATGAAAAGAATAAGCATCTTTCATAATAAATTCGCGAGAGCGCATCACCCCAAAACGTGGCCGAATTTCGTCTCTAAATTTAGTTTGAATTTGATAAAAGTTAATCGGTAACTGCTTATAAGAATGTAATTCGTTACGTGCTAAATCGGTAATCACTTCTTCGTGGGTTGGGCCAAGCACAAAGTTAGCATTATGACGGTCTTTAAAACGTAATAACTCCGCGCCATATTGCACATAACGGCCTGATTCTTCCCATAATTCGGCAGGTTGAGTCACAGGCATAAACACTTCTAGCGCATTAGCACGATTCATTTCTTCGCGCACAATATTTTGTACCTTTTGCAAAACGCGCACACCTAAGGGTAGCCAGTTATACAAGCCTGTACCGACTTTACGAATTAAACCTGCACGAAGCATGAGTTGATGAGAAATAACCACCGCATCTGACGGAGTCTCGCGCAGAGTAGCAAGCAAAAAACGACTGGCACGCATAATATTGTCCACAGTATTAAGAAAAATGATGCTGATTTTAGAACAATTGCGCTAAAAATACCGCCTATTTTTGGATTCCTTTGTTGGTGTGAATAGAATTTTTTAGCATTCGTGGTAATGTATTGGTAATTACCCTGTTTTTGTAGAATAACAATCAAAACCAATTTTTGAGGTGCATCATGGCTTTAGCTGTGCGTAAAACAGACGAACGAATCAGCGAGGAGGCGTACTTCGAGCTAGAAAAACAAACCGATACCCGTCACGAACTCATTGACGGCTATGTGTATGCAATGGTAGGTGGAAGTATCCAGCATGGGACACTGGTTAGTACTATCGCCCGTAAAATAGGCAATCATCTTGAAGCTAAGCCTTGTCAGGTGTTTTCGGAAGGTACAAAGGTAAAAACGCCCACACCGCATAAACGTGCCGATTATGTGTATCCTGATGTGGTTGTTGATTGCTCTGTTGAAAAAGCCGATAACAACATGCTTACCACGCCTGTTTTGATTTTTGAAGTGTTGTCTGTCTCTACCCGCAGATATGATGAAACGACAAAGTTTCAAGTTTACGCCAGCATTCCAACACTACAAGAATATGTATTAGTGGATCAAAGTTCGGCAAAAATTGAAATTCAACGGCGGCATACCCATTGGGCGATTGAGAAGTATTTTCTTGGCGATTCCATTACCTTTGACTCTATACAATTAACACTGACGGTCGAAGAAATTTATGAGCGTGTGGTAAATGAGGAGGTGACAGAGTGGTTAGCCCAAAAAGCTCATGAAATAGCAGAGGCAGAAATAAAACCTGCTCTTTCTGATAGCGAGTGACCAAAAAACCGTGCATTGCACGGTTTTTTATCGGCTCAATTTTGGATATTTTTAAATGTGCAATGCTTGAAGGTTTTGTACTGGGCAAGGAGTAGGAATTACACTAAAAACAATTGATAGTTCTTACGCACTGCTTCGGCAACCTCAAGGTGTTGTTGGGAGATATCAAACTCCATGACTGTTTTAAAAGCACGGATGTTTTGTCTACCAGCTTTATAAGCAGTCGCTAATTTTTCTAAACCTAATAATTGGAATGCCTGTAATACATTTTGCATCCCTTCTTCACTCCAACTTTTAATCACTGATAAACCATGAAAGCTAAAAGCAGCAAAAAACTCAAAAATATCATGGACTGCCGCATATATTGGAGGATACTTGGCAAATAGTTGCCGTTCTCGCAACATAGATTCGTCGTCATTTTCTGAGTTTTTATTCGTTTCTTGCCACGCTTCTTCATTATCATCTAGCATTTTAGAAATGGCACTGGTCAAACCAAACCTCAAAAAGTTGATGAGTTGGTCATCATCTTTAATTAACCAAAATTTTAACGTATATTCATCATCCCAATCTAATTCCCCGCATTGCTCCATATCCTCATCTACTACCTGATTCAAATACTTTTGAATAGTTGCTGGAAGATCCTTAACTTCGGCTGTATTCGTGGTTGTTTCTAGAGGTTGCACTTCATCTTGTAGATATTTTCTCTGTACACGACAA
>DDBM01000198.1:0-3602 GCA_002333125.1 Moraxellaceae bacterium UBA2032
TTTTCTTCGGCCATACATTCGGCTAGCTTTGTTAAATAAACCACGGGCAAAAAGGGGAGGTCGTTAATATTCATAGCGGTTGTTTTTATTGATTTTTATTTAGCCTTTAGTTTACGCGCGTGTAAATGAATATAACACCCAATCGGCCATGCCTGACCGTTAAAGTATAATAACTGGCCGAAAAAACCGATGACTGGTACTAAAAAAGCGACCAAAATAAAATCACTCTCAAAGCAGGACTGACGCTTATTCTCAAGACAAGCGGGTTTTGTGAGTATCAAACCATTAAACGACACTTGTGAAGATTACATGGAGTAGCTAACAATGATGAGTAGGTGTCATTAAGGTTGCACGCGAGAAAAGAAATAATAATCGCGTAAGTCCCCCCAAAAAAAGCTGTATTTAGCAGCTACTTCAATCCATAACAAGAAGAACTATTATGAACCAGTTAAGCCCTCAAAAAGCCTTGGATCTTAAAGCTATTTATCGCTCAATTAACAAAATTGACGTGCATGAGATTCGTCAAATGTACGGTATTTATTGCCAATATTACGAAAACACCTCATGGGATATTTTTTTACGTGACTTGAGTAAAAAAACAGGTGCGTTTTTGATGATTTGCCCTAAAGAGCAGCGTGTTGTGGGTTTTTCTACGATAATGACCACCGATATGACGGTGCAAGGTAAAGCGGCACGTGGTGTATTTAGTGGTGATACGATTATTGAAAAAGCCTATTGGGGGTCTCGCGCCTTACAGTTGGCTTTTTACAAGTTTATGTTGACAGAAAAAGCGCGTTATCCACTTAAAACTATTTATTGGTTGTTGATTTCTAAAGGTTTTAAAACTTATTTGTTATTAGCAAATAACTTTGTGACTTATTATCCTAACCCCGAAAACAAACATAGTTATTTGTCGGGTGTGGTGGATGAGTATTGTCAGCAAATGTTTGCTGAGTACTACGATGCAGATAAACAAGTTTTAGATTTTGGTGGTGATTATCAATGTTTAAAAGGTGATGTTGCTGGCATTACCGATACAATGCGTCGTGAAAATCAAAAAATCAACTTTTTTGAACAATGTAATCCAGAGTGGCGACGCGGTACAGAATTGCCGTGTGTGGGTGTGTTTGATTTTAAAAACTTATCACAATANNTAGAGGAGTCGGTTATGTTAAATCGTCTCACACATACAGCGTTACGTTTGGCGTGTTATCGGGCAGATGCGGCTTTTCGTGGTCAGTCTTTGCAATTAGAAAAAGTACAACGTCAAAAATTAAAACAAATTTTAACGCAAGTGGCGGCAGCGCAGCCTTCTGCGCGTGCCTTGATTCCTTGTTATGAAGAGTTTGCAGCGCATCAACCTGTGACTCGTTACGCACAATGGCAAGAGCGCATTAATGCCCAACGTCGTGGTGAGTCGGCTTTAACCACTAGCCCCTTAGTACGTTATCAGCCTACCAGTGGTTCTTCCGAAAAACTTAAACTCATTCCTTATACCAAAGGATTTATTAATGAGTTAGATGCGGCTATTGGCCCGTGGTTAGCCAGTATGTATCGCCAACACCAAGGCATGGGGCAGGGGACACATTATTGGTCGGTATCATGGTTGCCACAAAGCCAATTTGCTGATTTACAAGGTAATTTAAACGACGATAGCGAATTGTTAGGTGTGGTTAAACGGGTGCTGGCGGCTCAGTCTCAAGCTGTTCCTGCCGATGTAGCCTTGGCTGCCAGTGCAGACGATGCTTTATTTGCAACCTTGTGTTATTTGGTAGCCAATAAGCAGTTACGTTTGTTGTCGGTGTGGAGTCCTACCTTTGCTTTGCAATTATTAGAAGCTTTGCCTGTGTGGGCTGATGATATTGCTGAGGTGTTATCTAAGGGAGACTGGTGTAGTCGCCGTGAGTCGTTGGAGCGTTTAAATGCACCTTATGCACCCAAGCGAGCAGTTGAGTTAAAACGTATTTTGGCGTTGCCTCGTGCTGCATTAGGTGCAGAGTTATGGCCAGATTTAGCTTTGGTGTCGGCATGGGATACGGCTGATGCCGCACCGTGGGCGCAACAGCTTAAAGCGTGTTTTCCGCAAGCCGCCTTTGAGGGCAAAGGTTTATGGGCAACCGAAGGCGTAGTCACTATTCCTATAGATGGCCAGTATCCACTTGCTTACCAAAGTCATTTTTACGAATTTGAAGACTTGCAAAATGGCGGTATTTTGGCTTCTTGGGAGCTAAAAGAAGGCGATATTGTTAGCCCCATTATTAGCAGCAGTAACGGCTTATTACGTTATCAGTTAGATGACCGTGTGCAAGTGAGTGGTTTTTGGCAAGGCGTACCTTGTTTGCAGTTTTTAGGCAGACGTTTTGGCGTGGACATGGTCGGCGAAAAAATGTCACCCGATGCAGCACGTGTTGCGATGACTCAGGTAGCGCAACAATTTGGCTTAGAAGGCATTAGCTTAATGGCAGTCAATGGCCATGAGCATCATCGTCCGCGTTATATGGCACTGTTTAGTCAAGAAAACTTAAATACGCCTTATGTGTTTAGGCCTGATATTGCCGCAGCCGTAGAAAAAGAATTACGCGGCCATTTTCATTATGAATTAGCGCGTGATTTACGCCAATTAGAGCCTATTGTGGCTATTGTGGCTCAAGACGGTTGGCGTATGTGCCAAGACATTGCAGTAGCAGGTGGCATGATTGAAGGCAATATTAAGCCTGAACCAGTGCGTCGAGTACAGCGTCACGCGGTGTTACAGGTAGTGCAGGGTTTAGAGGACGATTTATCGCCTGCATTATGGGAGCGTGCATCATGACCACCTTTGATATTCGCTTAGCAACAAAGGCCGATAACCCTGCGATTTTAGGTTTAATTGGTCAGCCTCAACCTTCAAATGGGGTAAATTTTGCCTTTGAGCGTTTGCCTGATTATTTTACCTCGGCACATATTTCGCACCAACAACCGCATACCCTCGTCGTAGAACGTCGCGACAACAAAGAAGTGGTGGCAATGGTCAATATGGGCTTTAGAGAAGTATTTGTGGACGGCGAGCCACAACAGATTCGTTATGGCTCAGATTTGCGTATTGCGCCCGAATATCAAGGCAGTCGCGTATTAATTTATATCAATCGTGCCGTACGTGATTGTGTGCAANNGATGTTGAAGATATGAATGCTTTTATTAGCAAAATGGCGGCTCATTATCAATTTTTACCTAATTATGACTTTAGAGAATTAGCCATAGGTGACTCTTATTTTAATGGATTAACTTTGGGTGATTTTTTACTGCTGCGTGACGAGCAACAAAATATTCGTGGTTTGGTTGGTTTATGGAACCAAAAAGCATTTAAACAAACTCGTGTTGTCGATTACAGCCGTTCGGTGGCGTTGTTTAGACCTTTGTATAACGCATGGAGTTTGTTGAGTGGTGGTTTTGTGTTGCCTGCAAAAGGCGATACTTTTGATTATTTGGCATTACATTCTCCACTGACTCACCCTCAAGATAGCGATGCTTTTAGACAGTTATTACACAGTGCATGGCAGCAAGTTCGTTTACAAGACAAACGTGCCATGACCTTAACTTTGTCTGAGTCTGACCCACGTTTA
>DDBM01000198.1:3609-7595 GCA_002333125.1 Moraxellaceae bacterium UBA2032
GTTATGGTGGTGGCCAGACGAATCAACCAGCAAGTTTACAGCATCAGAACCCTATTTAGAGTTATCAAGCAGCGATGTTGTTACCGTAAAAACAGCACGTTTAGCCCATGACGTGAGTGTGACTGGCTCGATTATGCCTGTGCGTCAAACCATTTTAAATGCCCGAGTGGCTGGTGAAATTAAACAAATCAATGTGCGTGAAGGGCAAAGCGTTAGTGCGGGGCAAGTGTTAGTTTTACAAGAAGACCGCGATTTAGTGGCACGAGTACAACAAGCAGATGCCTCCTTATTAACCGCCAAAGCCGAGTTGTCTTTAGCTCAACAAAACTTAGACCGTATTAAGCCTTTACAGCAACAAAATTATGTTTCGGCCAACGATATAGCCACCGCCGAACGTAATGTAGATATTCGTCAGGCTCAAGCTAAATCAGCTCAGGTATCTTTTGTTCAAGCCAAACAACAATTAGCAGATATGGCGGTACGTGCGCCATTTTCGGGCACCGTGTCAGAGCGTTTAGTAGACGTAGGCCAAAGTGTTGCCCCTAACTCGCCCTTATTGAAATTAGTTGATTTAACTCAAGTTGAATTAGTGGCTCAAGTCGCTGCTACAGAAGTTTCTGAGATTCGTGTTGGGCAAATTGTGTATTTTAGTGCCGATGGTTTTGATGGTCAAACCTTTGCAGGACGTATTACGCGTATTAATCCTGTGGCTAAAGCAGGGAGTCGTCGTGTTGATGTGTATGCTTTAGTCAATAATCAAAAAGGTTTATTGCGTGGTGGTTTATTTGCTAAAGGTTATGTGCGTGATGATAACGCGCAGCAAGGCGTGGCCGTACCGTTTTCGTCACTCCAAGAAAAACAAGGCAAACATCAAGTTCATGTAGTTCGAGATAATCGTTTAGTGGCTCAAGCGGTGAGTGTGGGTCGGCGTGATGAAAACACCAGTATGGTGTTAGTGACTGGTTTAAAAGAAGGAGAGCGCGTATTGCTGTTGCCACCCTTGCCCAATACCGAAGGGCGTGTGGTACGCATGAAAGAGGTGCGCTAATATGTGGCTCACTCGACTCTCGATTCAAAACCCTGTCTTAGCCACCATGATGATGTTGGCGTTAATGGTNNTGATTACCACCGATTATCCTGCTGCTGCGCCAGAGTCGGTTGAAAGTGAAGTCACCCGTAAGTTAGAAGACAGTATTAACACCATTGCAGGCGTACGCCGCATTATTTCTACCTCCTATGAAGGTCGCTCACGCATTGCCGTAGAGTTTGCTTTAGGTGTCCCAATTTCGGTGGCAGTACAAGACGTACGTGACAAAGTCGCCGCGATTAAAATTCGCTTTAGACCCGAAATTAAAGAACCCCTAGTAGAGCGTTACCGCCCTGAATCATCACCTGTGATGTCTATTGCCTTTCAAGCAAATCAGCTTTCGCCGCGCGATTTAACCACTTTTGTTGAGCAAAACATTGTACGTAGTCTGCAAAGTGTGGTGGGTGTGGGCAAAGTTGAAGTGGTTGGGGGCATTAGACGTGAAATATCGGTGCATTTGCAGCCCGAACGTATGCAAGCCTTAGGCGTGGGTGTAGGCGAAATATTAACTGCCTTGCGTAATGACAGCGGCGATTTACCCTCAGGTACGGTGGTTAATGCGACGCAAGAAAAAGTAGTACAACTAGAGGGGCGGATGATTCGTCCCGAAGATTTTCAGCGTTTAGTGGTTACGATGCGTGGTCAGTCACCCGTGTATTTAGAGCAGGTTGCCGAGATTCGTGATGCCGAACAAGAAGCGAGTTCTTTAGCGTTAATTAACGGCCAACGGGCGGTGAGTGTTGATATTGTTAAAATGACAGGTGCAAATACCATTGCGGTTGTGGATGCTTTACGTATTGCCGTTGATGATTTACGCCCCAGTTTACCTACAGGGGTGCGTTTAATTGAAGTAGCCGACAGTGCCAAATCGGTACGCGCCTCACTTAAAGAAGTGCAAGCGACTTTAATTGAAGGGGCAATTTTAGCTGTAACCGTGGTGTTTTTATTTTTGGCCTCATGGCGTTCGACTATTATTACCAGTTTGACTTTGCCTATTGCCTTGTTAGGGGCGATTTTTTGTTTATATGTGTTTGGTCTGACGCTGAATACCATGACGTTGATGGCGTTATCTTTGTGTATAGGTTTGTTGATTGACGACGCGATTGTGGTACGAGAAAACATTGTGCGTCATGCCATGATGGGCAAAAGTGCTTATCATGCTGCGATTGATGGCACGCGCGAAATTGGTTTAGCTGTGTTAGCAACCACTTTAACGATTGTGGTGGTATTTTTACCTGTTGCCTTTATGGGCGGTATTATTGGGCGTTTCTTTTATCAGTTTGGCGTGGCGGTGGCGTGTGCAGTATTGTTGTCGATGTTTGTCAGTTTTACCTTAGACCCCATGTTATCTAGCATTTGGAAAGAGCCGCATAACCACAAACCCATTTATACAGACGACGAAAAGCTCAAAAATTTTTTACAGCGTTTTGACAAAAAGTCGACTTCTCAATCGGTTTTTCAGCGTTTTCTAGCACAATTTGATGATGTGTTAGAGCGTTTAGGTCAGCAATATGCACGTGTGATTCGTTGGGCATTAGCGCATCGCCGCGAAACACTTACACTGGCATTTTCTTCTTTATTAATAGCCTTAGTATTATCTAAATTTGTGGGTAAAGAGTTTGTGCCAGAGCCAGACTTAAGTGAGATTAGCGTTAAACTGTCAACGCCAGTGGGATCTTCTTTGGCTTATACTCAACAAAAAGTAGAGCAAGTCGAAGCAGTTATTCGTAGTTATAAAGGTGTAGATTCAACTTATGCCACCATTAACAGTGGCATGGATGCAGGTAAAAATCGTGTTGGTATTCGAGTGCGTTTAGTGCCCAAAAAAGAACGTGCTATGGCTCAAAAAGACCTCGTTAACGTATTGCGTCAGCGTTTAAGCAATATGGCAGGCATCGAAATTAGCTCTGTAGCGGCGGCCAAAGAATCCATTAGTGGCGGCTTAAAACCAATTCAAATTTCTTTACAAGGTCAAGATTTAGCACAATTACGCTCCATTGCCGAAGAGTATCAAGCCAAAGTGAGTCATATTGCGGGTGTGGTTGATTTAGAAAGCTCTCTTAAACAAGCGCGTCCTGCCTATGCTATTAGTGTAGACCGAGAAAAAGCCGCCGATATGGGCGTGTCAATTAGTCAAATTGGTATGGCATTACGTCCGTTATTGGCAGGTGATGCCGTGACCACATGGCAAGATGAACAAGGCGAAAACTTTGATGTACGGGTGCAATTAGCCCAAAATGACCGCCAAAATCGTGATGATATTTGGGGTTTACCGTTAAGCAGCAGTCGTTTAGTTAATAGTAATGGCCAGCCACAAATGGTCACACTAGGCGAAGTGGCGCGGATTAACGAAGCGCAAGGTGCATCACAAATTAACCGNNGCGGTGTTATTTATTTATTTTGTGTTGGGCGCGCAGTTTAATAGCTTTATTCATCCACTAACGATTATGTCATCATTGCCGTTGTCGTTAGTTGGGGTGTTTTTAGCGTTATTTTTATTTAAGAGTACGCTCAATATTTTTTCGATTATTGGTATTGTGATGCTCATGGGCTTAGTGACCAAAAACGCCATTTTATTGGTTGATTTTATTCAACAAGCCGTAAAAGAAGGTATGAACCGCGAACAAGCTATTTTGGTTGCAGGTCGTACTCGTTTACGCCCCATTTTAATGACTACTGCCGCGATGGTTGTGGGTATGTTGCCATTGGCTTTGGGTTTGGGTGAAGGTTCGGAACAGCGCGCGCCTATGGCTCATGCCTTAATTGGTGGCGTACTCACCTCGACCTTATTAACCTTAGTAGTTGTGCCAGTGTTGTACACCGTATTTGACGATTTAGCTCAAGTATTTAAAGCTAAAAAACCAAAAACAGGGATTGCACCTCAAGGTTTAAAACAGGA
>DDBM01000018.1:0-8774 GCA_002333125.1 Moraxellaceae bacterium UBA2032
TCGCGCCACCATTGACGTTCACGACACTGTCATCAATGCCCATGTCTTTTATAAAACGTAAGGCAACGGCGGCAAAGGCTTCGTTAATTTCCCATAAATCAATGTCTTTAGCGGTTAGGCCTGCTTTTTCTAAAGCTTTAAATGCCGCAGGTGCTGGGCCTGTTAACATAATCGTGGCATCTGCGCCTGATACCGCTGTGGCCAAAAAACGAGCGCGTGGTTTGATGCCAAGTTTTTGGCCTGCTTGTTTGTTACCGATAAGCATTAATGCCGCACCGTCAACAATCCCCGAAGAGTTACCTGCGGTATGAACGTGCGTAATACTTTCTACCCAATGATATTTTTGTAATGCAACGGCATTAAAACCGCCCATTTNNGTAGCAATTAAATCTGCACCAATACCTTGAGGCACAAAACCTGTTTTTAAATTGGTGGCTGGATCCATAGGCCAAGCTCCGCCATCAGAGCCCATTGCGACCCGTGACATGGACTCCACACCACCTGCAATAACTAAATCTTCAAAGCCCGAACGTACTTTCATGGCAGCCAAATTAACTGCTTCTAAGCCCGAAGCGCAAAAACGGTTTAGCTGTACACCTGCAACCGTATCGGCCAAGCCAGCAGCCAACGCAGCTGTTTTAGCAATATCCATGCCCTGATCGCCTACGGGCGAGACACAGCCTAAAACCACATCATCTGTTAATTGTTTAATGGCTTGGCCATTACGTTCAGCTAAGGAGTCTAATAAACCAACGACTAAATCAATGGGTTTGATGGTATAAAGCGAACCATCTTTTTTGCCTTTACCACGCGGTGTGCGTATCGCGTCATAAATATAAGCTTCTGTTGTCATCCTTTAGTACCTCGGGTATGTCGTGTTGAAAAAATACAACTTATTGGATGAGCGTACAACAAATTACAGCAAAAGAAAAGACCAAGCGTTTGCTAGGCGCAAATTTATTTCTATCCGCTAAAAATAGCCGCCCATCTGAATTATTATTATTTCGCCTTATAAAATCTTACTCTATAGGCTACGAATACGCTAAAACGCGCTTTTTACACAATTAATGTATTAGCACAAATAGCCGTGATACTCAAATTCGCAGAATCTTTGTACAAATTGGGTAACTTCTTGAATCAATACTTGATTATTCGTTGGTAGCTGATTATCTTTACTAAAAATATAAGCTTTGAAGTAATTGTTTTAATTAATTTTTTTAGAATTAGCTTGAGTGTGGCTGTTATCCAATATCTATTACTGATGTTAGAACGCCCTGTAAACCATCTAAAACCAAGTACGTTTTATCAAGCGATGATTAAACCTAGCTTCTACCAACATGCCTAAATCCTAAAGTCACATGACTAACAGATAATGTACGAAGTGAAGCATAGATAAAATGCTACAATAAAAACCAATGTGTTGATAAGCTAGTCACACAAATATGCCTTATTTATTTGGATACATAAAATAGTTATGTCAGCCTCAAGTAACCACTTTCAACAACTGTTAGAGCTAGGCGCAAAACATATGCGCCTTTTGGCGTATATGGTTGCTGTGGGCATTTTTACCGCAGGTATTTACGCAGGTATTTATCACCCTAAAACGACTGCTTTAATTCCTTTAGTATTAGTTCTTTCAACGTCTCAATCATGGCTACATCGTCGTTTGCGCAACACTGTACCTGCACAAGCAACTGCCATTACGCTATTGTTAGATGGGTTGATTACTGGTTTAGGTATAGCGGCTGTTCATTATGCTTTAGTCCCTATGTTAGTGTTTATTGCCATGCTAAACGCCACCATATTGGGTTTTGGCAATTTATTTTTATGGATATTTACAGGCTTTTTTTGCGTACTTGGCTCACTCTTGGGTGGTTTTATTTTTGGTCTAGAACCTGGCTTACAAGAACAAATTCCTGCATCGGTTAATATTGTTTCTTTAGTTGGCTTAGCTGTTTATTTTGGGCTTAATGCTTTTCATTCTCAATCTCAGTCTCGTGATTTGATGACTGCCAAACAGCAACTACAAGAACAAAAAGAAGAATCATTTCAAATGTCACGTAAGCTCACTAAATATTTACCTCCACAAGTTTGGGAGTCGATTTTTCAGGGCAGACGTGATGCAAAGCTACAAACTCAACGTAAAAAACTCACTATTTTCTTCTCTGATATTAAAGACTTTACCGAAACATCGGACGAAATGCCGCCTGATTTACTTACCGAAATGCTCAATACCTATTTTGAACGCATGTCTAAAATTGCAATTCAATATGGCGGTACTATTGATAAGTTTATTGGTGATGCGATTTTAATTTTTTATGGTGACCCTGTTTCTAAGGGTGCCAAAGAAGATGCCATTGCCTGTGTTTCTATGGCAGTAGAAATGCGCCGTGAGATGCAAATTTTACGTCAAAAATGGCAAAGTATGCACATCGACAAACCTTTGCATATTCGTATGGGGATTAATACAGGCTATTGCCATGTGGGTAATTTTGGTTCAGAAACACGCATGAGTTATACCATTATTGGCCGTGATGCTAACTTAGCCGCCCGACTACAAGGTATTGCGGCTGTTGATGAAATTTTAATTTCTCATGAAACTTATTTATTAGTGCGTGAACATGTGTCTTGTAAAGAAAAAGGCGCAGTGTCTTTACGTGGTATTACCAAGCCAGTACAAGTTTGGGAAGTGGTTGACTTTCATAAAGATATTCATAGCAGCCATAGCTCTTGGATTGAACACGAGCTTAATGGATTTACCATGCACATGGATTTAAGCAAAATCAGAAACTTTGAAAAAGACTCTGTTTTAAAAGCACTTGAACAAGCCGAGAAAAAACTACGCGACACCAAAATACTCTAAGGGCTTTTAGGGCAAACACAAGGCTTAGCTCTACAGTAATCAACTAGATAGGAAAGCATGAATAAAAAAATTATAGCTACACTACTGTTGGGTACCGTATTAGGTTCAGTGGCTAGCTATTATATTCAGCAACGCCCTACCAACGTTACGCTGATTACTCCATTAAGTGCGCAATTACAAAGCACTATTTTGGCGACTGGCCAAGTCAAAACCCGAACTAGCACCCTACTTAATAGCGAAACGGCAGGCCTTGTAACAGAGTTAGCCGAAGAAGGACAATTTCTTAAAAAAGCCAATAATGCAGCCTATATTTTAGATAAAGACGCACAAAGTTTGTCTCAACAAGCACAAGCCAATTTAGAAAGCAGCCAAATAAAACTCCAGCATTTACGCACCATAGAACGCGAACAGGCCAAGCTTAAATTAGAGCAAGCCACTATTTTAGTTAAACAAGCCAAGCGACAATTAGCTAACATCAAAGCCTTAGCCGAACAACAACTTACTTCTATCGAAACTTTAACAACCGCTCAAGAAACNNGGATTAGAAGAACAAGCAGCGATTAGCCAACAACAAATGGCTCAAGCTCAAGCAAATCAAGCGCAATTACGCACTCAAAAACAACATATTATTAGCCCGTTTGATGCCGTTGTTTTAGAACGTAAAGTCAGTATTGGTCAATATGTCAAACAAGGGGATGCCTTATTAAGCATTGCCCCACCACAACAAAAAGAGCTCATTGCTAATGTTGATGAACGCTGGCTACCGCAATTAAGCCTAAATCAACAAGCAACGGTGCTTGCTGATGCGTTTCCACAACAAAAATTTACTGCCCATATTAACTATATTGCGCCTGCGGTTAGTGACAGCCGAGGCACTATCGAAATCCGTTTAGGCAACAGCCAATGGCCTGATTTTTTACAAGAAGGCATGACGGTTTCTATTGAGTTAGTCACTACCGCAACGCAACAAAGTATTGTCATTCCGACCCACTTATTACAACAAAGTGATAACCAGTATTGGGTTTGGATTGCCAAAAACGATACAGCACAACGCCAAAATATAGGGGTGGGTTTACGTCATTTAGATAAAATTCAAGTATTAGATGGTTTAGATAGCACCAGCCAATTGATTGACAGCAAAACACCGCTACAACTCAATCAAAAAGTTAATCTTCAAAAGGAATAACAATGGCTTGGTTTGAATGGCAGCTTGCGACGCGCCTACTCAAAGAAGGTAAAACCCAAAGCTTGCTTATTGCTAGTGGCATTGCCTTAGGTGTGGCGGTGATTGTATTTATTACCGCCTTAGTCACAGGCCTACAACAAACAATCATTGAGCGTACGTTGGGCACTCAAGCGCATATTGTGGTCACCGAACCCGATAAAACCTTAAAGTCTAGTGTTGAAGGTGATGTGGTTTTTAGAGAATTGCAGCCGCGCCCTCAACGCACAGAAGCCATTTTAAACTGGCCACTACTCATTCAAGAACTCTCTAAAAACAAAGAAATCAAAGCAGCTTCGCCTGTGTTATCGGGTGCAGCTTTTGCGTTACGTGGCCAAACCGATAAATCAGTGGCTATTTTGGGCATCGACCCCAATGCTTATAATCAAATTATTCCTATTAAAAACTATATTAAACAAGGCCAAATGCGCCTAAATAGCGATGAAGCTATGATTGGACAACGCTTAGCCGATGACTTGGGTGTGCGTGTTGGTGATAGTATTTCATTGCTCACCGCGAGTAATCGTTCAATTTCGGTACGCATTACCGCCATTTTTGAGTTTGGTATTAAAGACCTAGACCGCCGTTGGGTGTATTTGTCGCTGCGCTCGGCACAAAATTTATTAGACTTACAAGGACAAATTACAGGCATAGACTTACAGGTTTATACCCTCTTTAATGCCGAAATCATTGCTCAACAATTACAGCAACAATACCCCATCAAGGCTGAAAGTTGGATGAGCAGCAATCAGCAACTGATGACAGCACTTAAATCTCAAACTGCGTCTACCTCACTGATTCGATTTTTTGTTTTAATTTCGGTCGCTTTTGGTATTGCCAGTGTTTTAGCTATTGCCGTCGTACAAAAACAAAAAGAAATTGGCATTTTACGGGCGATGGGACTAAGCCAACGCTCAGTATTAGTGGTGTTTTTAATTCAAGGGGGTTTATTAGGCTTTTTAGGCTCAGTATTAGGTTCATTAGGTGGCATAGGCTTGGGTAAATTTTTTGGATTGGTTGCGCGTAGTGCTACAGGCGAGCCGTTATTTCAACTCGCACTCACTCAAGAGTTATTTATTAGCACCATGTTTGTAGCCACGCTAACAGGCTTGATTTCTGCCGCTATGCCTGCCTATAGAGCGGCTAAATTAGACCCNNTAAAAGCTGGCGAATTTACGGCATTGATTGGTCAATCTGGCTCAGGAAAGTCCACATTGTTAAATCTAATTGGTTTATTGGAACAGCCTAGCAGTGGTGAAATTTATTTAACAGAACAACAAATTAGCAAACTTCACGAACAACAGCGTACCAAATTACGTAATCATGCCTTAGGTTTTGTGTTTCAATTTCATCATTTATTATCGGCTTTTACTGCAATCGAAAACGTGATGATGCCTTTAAAAATTCGCGGTATTGCCGACAGCAAACTTCAAGCACGCGCTCAAGAGTTATTACGCAAGGTAGGTTTAGAAGATTATGGTCACCGCTACCCTACACAGCTATCGGGTGGACAACAACAACGCGTCGCCATTGTACGCGCCTTAATGGCTCAGCCTGCTTTGGTGTTGGCAGACGAACCTACAGGTAATTTAGACTCTCAAACGGCGGATAGTATTTTTAATTTATTAAGGCAAATCAATCAAGAAGACGGCACTGCCTTTTTGATTGTCACCCACGATGTACATTTAGCAAGCCGTTGTGACCGACAAATTACCCTCAAAGATGGCGCGTTAATTAGTGATACAGCAGCTCAGTTTTAAACTAATTTTTTAGTCGGGTTAAAACCCGAGCTACTTGTTAGTGATAATGCCCATCCTTTGTTAAAGGAGACTTGGGTAAGATTGACTCTCTTTGTACTAAACTATGCTACACTTTTAAGACGTGTAACACGTATTGGAGATACAACATGACCTCTTTAACTATTAACGTCCCTGATGAGTTAGCACACAAAGCGAAACAAGCAGGCTTGTTACAAGGGGATTTGTTATCTCATTATATTTGTCAATTTTTAGAAGAAAAAATACAGCAACAAGTAAATATCACTGATATCTCTGCATTTGCTGGACTCATTAAGGCCAAAAGTACAGGCTTTAAAAGAAACCTAGCCGATTTTGATGCAGCAAATTTTGTAGAATCTAGCAATGAAAGCCATTGATACCAACATACTGGCTCGTTTCTTTATTGATGATGCAGATGATGTACAAGCCAGCCAACAACGTCCAATCGCAATTCGTATTTTATCACAAGCTGTTTATGTCCCCATCACTGTTATATTAGAATTCGAGTGGGTAATGCGTGGCTTTTACAAACTCACTCGCAATGAGATTATTGCTATTTATCAGGTGCTATTGAATTTTTCCCATATTGACATTGAAGACCGTGCTATTTTATTGACTGCTTTAGCCTACTATCAACAAGGCTTAGATTTTGCGGATAGCTTACATGCTGCACGGTCACAGACTTTTGAGGCTTTTGTCACTTTTGATGTTAAATTTGTCAAAAAATCTCAGAAAATTAAAGCTCTTCGTGTTGAATTAGCTCAATAAAATTCCCTTTTTTATGTTTTTGTCAGGTTTTAACCTGACACAATGCTCAAAGTCGGGTTAAAACCCGACCCTACTATGACTTAACAATATCACTTTTAGCATCACGCCACACTAACCACGCAGGCAACGCCAACAAATCAAACAAAATCGCTAAAAACATACAAATTGCCGTTAAAAAACCCATATTGGCATTAGCACTATAATGCGAAAACGACAAAATACCAAAACCACCCATCAAGGCAACGGTGGTGGTAATCATCGCCAAACCAGAACTCACAAAAACTTCACGAATGGCATCTACCGTTTGTAAGCCTGCTTGTTTAAACTTTTGATAATGGGTCATAAAATGAATGGTATCGTCAACCACAATACCAAAAGATAATGTGCCTACCGCCGCCACACCAATATCAATACGACCATTAATAAAGCCCCATAAACCTAAAGCCACTGCCACAGGCACAGCATTAGTAAACACACTCATCACCCCAAAACGCCAAGATTTAAGCGCAAAACCTAGCATTAAGGACACAATCGCCATACATAAAAACGTACCATAAACCATTGATGGAATATTGGTCATCGCCATATTAGAAAATATCAAATCTAAACCTACGCCTTTGGTTTGCATTTCGGGGCTAGTGTTTTTCTTTAACCATTCCTCGGCCTGTTTATTTAAGGCTAATAAATTTTTGGAGTCTGTTTCGGACACAATGACCGTAAGCATGGTTTTACGTTTATCCATGCTCACCATATTGGTTAGTTCTTGACCTTGAGATAAGGACATTTCGTGGACTAAGGCATACTGTGCCGCCAACTCTTTACTTTGAGGCAAAGTATAGTCTTGAGGATTGTTATTGTGCATGGCACGATTTAAGCGTTTCATAATATCGGTATAGGTGTACACATTAGAAACACCCTGTTGCTGCCTAAACCACTCTGCAAAAGCATCAACACGCTGCAAATAAATAGGCTCATAAATGCCATTTTCTTTGCCCGAATCAAGGGTATATAACAAACGATGAATACCACCTAATTCTTGATTTAAGTGGTTATTTGCACGCCTAAACTCAAAAGAGTCATCTAAATAGGTGGTAAACATTTCGTTAAGTTCGTTACGTGGCATACCAATGGTTATCACCGTGACAGCCGCAACAATCATCACCATTAAAATTTGTTTAGGATAGGCAATAACCATATTTGCCCATGCCAACATGATTTTTTTAGCCCCTTGTTGTGGTTGGCCTGCTTTAATCGGCAACACCATCACTAAGGCAGGCAATAAGGCATAAACCAAAAACCACGCCACGCCAATGCCAAATACCACTAAATTGCCTAACTCTCGATAGGTTGGNNGGTGCAAACATATTAACGGCGGTAATTGCACCATCAAACCAACATTTAATGCCCATTACCAATATACTAACTACAGTAACTAAACTTAAGGTAATTACGGTTGCCCACAAACTACGCAACAAAAACGTTAATGCAAAAACCATTAAGCCATAACCTATAGGTAACAATAAGGCCATATCTTTAAGCATAGCATCGGTAAACGAGCTAGAAGCTTCTACTGTACCTGTAACATGAAATTCAACTTGAGGGTATTTGGGGGCAATTTGATCAACTGCTTGATGCACATGTTGCGAAATTTGGTTGATTTCTACGGTGGGATTTTCGGGTAATTGAAAGGTAATTAACACCATAGAGCTACGACCATTTTGAGACACCAAATAGCCTTTTAATTCGGGACTATTTAAAATAGCTTCTTTGCCTTTAAGGAGTTGTTCATCGTTTTTTGTCGCAGGATTTTCTAACACAGGCTCAACAATAATATTATCGGCCTCACTTTCGACGACATTAAAATTAGTTAACGAATCCACCCGACTCGCAAAAGGGCTTTTCCAGCCTAGTGCTGTAATTTCATCAATTGCCTGTAATGCCTGTTTATTAAAAATATTGCCATCTTTAGCGGTCACCAAAACCACCATATTGTCATTTTTAGAAAAGGTATCCTCTTGCTCATTCATGGCAACTAATAAGGGATTAGTTTTGTCAAAATTAATTTTAAACGAGGTACTTAACCACAAATTTTTAAAGCCAACACAAGCCACAATAATGGCCAAAAACAACAGTACTAAGGTTG
>DDBM01000018.1:8780-9290 GCA_002333125.1 Moraxellaceae bacterium UBA2032
ATGCGAAGCACCGCTAATTACGTTAAAATTGTGCCTTGATTCTATTTATTAAGAGCAAACGGTTATGAGTGAAGTCGTTAAAGTGGTGACAGGCGAAAAACTACGCGGTGCAGAAAAACTCGCCCGTATTCCTGTCAAAATCATTCCTACTCAAACTTTACCGCGTAAGCCTGATTGGATTCGAGTCAAAATTTCTAACCCCAACGAAATTCAACGTATTAAAGGCGTATTACGGGAGCAAAAACTACATACCGTGTGTGAAGAAGCCGCCTGCCCTAACCTACCTGAATGTTTTGGTGGCGGCACAGCCACCTTTATGATTATGGGCGATATTTGTACACGCCGTTGTCCGTTTTGCGATGTGGCTCATGGCCGCCCCAATAATTTAGACCCAGAAGAACCCAAACATTTAGCCGAAACCGTGGCTAATTTAAAATTGAAATATGTGGTGGTTACCTCGGTTGACCGTGATGATTTAAAAGATGGCGGCGCACAACATTTTGTGGATTG
>DDBM01000035.1 GCA_002333125.1 Moraxellaceae bacterium UBA2032
ACCTTGCCTATGAACTTAGCCAAAGGTGAAGTGCGTTGGTACCGAGCCAAGTTTGATGCCGCGCAATTACCAAACGGCAATACCTTAAGCGCACCGTTATCGTTACGTTTTGATGGTCAACGCGTTAAAGCCACTATTTGGTTAAATGGTCAATTGATTGGTCGCTGGTTAAGTGGTGATGGTTGGTTAGACAACGGATTTTGGGGACGTGCGCTACGTGATATGTGGATGAATACCAACCCAGATTATTTGCCTATTAGCACCACAGGCTTAAATCCTACAGGCACACAAAATGTGTTAGCGGTTGCCTTTGAAGATGTGTCCTCAGATGACCAAAGCGCAGCACAAGTTAATAGTGTTTCGTTAGCGTATAGCCCAGAGATTCGTGCCGATATAAATGGCCAGTCGATGTTAGTGAATCAACCACGCGGCAAAACAGTGCTTAATATGGACTTTTTAGAGTAATTCTAACTCTGTTAAAACACACTAAAAAGGCTTGGGAAACCAAGCCTTTTTTGCATTAATCACTGCCTAAGTCCTAAAATGTTTTATGTTGACTAGCGTAAACAGCCGCTTGTACACGGCTACTTAAATTAAGCTTACGCAAAATACTTTGAATATGAAACTTAACGGTACTTTCGCCAATATCTAAAGAGCGCGCGATTTCTTTGTTACTTTGGCCTGTTGCCACTAACTGTAAGACTTCTTTTTCTCGCGGTGTAAGGTGTTCTTTTTCTTCAACTTCTTCTTTTTTGAGTTGTCGTAAACCTGCTACTAAACAACTGGTCATATCGGGGTGAATCGCTGTGCCGCCTTGTACCACCAACCGTAAAGCATTAACCAAATAATCCACATCGCTATTTTTGAGCAAATAACCTTTTGCCCCAAATTGCAGTGCGCGTAATAAATCATCTGACTCTTCAGATAAGGTAAGCATAATCACAGCTTGTTGAGGATTATCTTCTAAAGTGAGTTTTAAGACTTCTAAACCCGACAAACCTGGCATATTTAGGTCAAGCAGCATAATGTCGGGCTGTAAAGTTTGTACTAACTTTAAGGCTTCTGAGCCTTCGCCTGCTTCACCCACCACCTCAATATCATCTTGACTGGCTAATAAAGCACTAATACCACTTCTAAATAAGGTGTGGTCATCTACTAAAAGTACACGAATCATAGTTAAGTCCTAATTTTAGGCTTTTTGGCGTTGTTCTTGGGCAAGATGTAATTTAATGATTGTACCTTGATTTAGTACAGAATTAAGCTCAAATTGTGCATTAATGCGGCTGGCACGCTCTTGCATAATGCTTAAGCCAATGTGTTTTTGTGCCGTGGAGCATACTTCATTGGGTATAAAGCCAACGCCGTTATCCTCAATACTTAAATCAAAATCTGCTCGATTGAGGACGCGAACTTTAACTTGACTACATTGCGCGTGTTTGCGAATGTTAGATAGAGCTTCTTGCAAAATAAATAATATTTGTAGGCGTTCGGCATTAGCTAAAGGCTGCCCTGAGTTATCTACCGTTAGCGTAATAGGAATATGGCTTTGTTCGGTAAAACGCCGAATCACCGCGCCAATGGCGGCTTCTAATTGGCTGTCATCATAACGGGTTCTAAAGTTGCCCATTAATTCGCGTAGGTCTTCATAACCTTGTTGTACGCCTGTTTTTAATAAAGGAATAGCGGCCGCAATTTGGGCTAAGTTTTCTTGTTTAACCGCATTTTGTAAGAGCTGTAATTGTAGATTTAAAAAACTCAGGCTTTGTACAATGCTGTCATGTAAGCCTTGTGCCACTAAATTACGCTCTTCAATAATGGCTAATTCTTTTTCGTGAGAAGTCAGGCGTTGGTTAGCAATCGCTACACCTAATTGCTGCCCTAGCGTTTCTATTAAGATAATCTCTTCAGGGTTAAACACCCGATTATCATTAAAATGTAAATTAAAGATGCCTTGATTTTTATCGGCGGTTTGAATAGGAATAGCCAATACCACTTTAAAACCTGCGCTCAAACAGTGCGAAAAATGCGGCGAAAAATGCGTATCTAAATTATTGATGGCCGTTTTACCTAATTTAGCCGCCGTTGTGCAAAAGCAACTTCCTAAGGTTTGACATTGCATTTGTTGTGATAAAGAGGGTGGAATACCTTCGTCCACCACCAAATAGACACGGTCTGAGCTTTTATCTATTAGGCGTACTGTACCACCTGATGCACCAAATTCTGGCACAATGCGTTGCAAAAAATTGCGGCATAATTCTTCTAAAGACTGATGACGATTAATGTGTTGGCTAATATCATAAAGTACCGATAAATAACGGTTTTTTTGTTCTAGGCTGTCGGTTTTTTCGGCTACTCGTTGCGCTAAGTCGGCATACAGTTGTTGTAGTTCATCGGCCATGGCATTAAAGCCTACCGATAATTGCGAAAATTCATCATGTCCTTCAATAGGCAGACGCACTGTAAAGTCGCCTGCGGTCATTTGTTGTAAGCCCTGATACAAATTAGTAACGGGTCGTACAATCATCAAATGTAATAAAATTATTATTACTAAGGTGCCTGTTAAGGCCAACAAAATTAACATCATTTGTGAGGAGCGTAGCCAAAATGTTTGGCGTGCGTATTCTTTTTCGACCAAATTGACGGTGATATGAATTTTATTAACTAAGGTCGTAGTTTGTTGTTGCCAGTCTTGTGATGTGCCTTGCTCAAATATTTTGCCTGCTAATAACAAGTCTAACTTAGGCGAAAAGTGTTGCTGCCAATCTTGGTCTAGCTCTATTAAGTGCGCTTGAATTGCCGTTTGGCGTGGCAAAAATAGTGGGCGTTGTGGGTCACCGCTGTGTAATTCGGCAAGGGTTTTTTCAAAGGCGCGACGTATTTGGGTGATGTCTTGAATGTCGTTTGAGTTGAGAGTTTGTCCAGCTGGCGTTTTATTAACAATGGCGGCAATTTTCCATGCGCGCATACGCAAGCTACCACTGTCGTTAATCGCAGCAGCAGCTCCTTCGAGTTGCCATGACAACCATAAAGTATAGCCAATCGCCATTAAGGCAAACACTAATGCCACTAATAACATAGTGGTAATTTTGGCGGTAAGACGTGTTTTTACGGTGTCGATGATATTGGCCATCATGTTATTTAAACATATCTCCTGTTGTTGCCCACCTAGTCATAAGGCTAGGTGAGTCCTACTCTTATAGATGTCTCAAACTCGGCTTCTGACCGATAACCTTATTTCTAGTAAGTCTTTACCCTTATATGTGTAAAAGGACTTTTTGCATTGCGCCACGGGTGTGTGGTGGGTACTTCCTCCTTTGTACTCTCTGGCTCGCAGAGGAGGAGGTACACATATCCTTAAAATAATACAGGATAGCAGCTAATGGCTTCTAAAAATGTTCAAAAATATTCCGTCTTAATCGCAAGCACTTTAGCATTTACTGTGTGCTTTATGATTTGGATGATGTTTGGTGTGATAGGTATTCCTATCAAAAAAATGCTTGATTTAAACGCCACTGAATTTGGCTTATTAACCTCGACACCTGTA
>DDBM01000045.1 GCA_002333125.1 Moraxellaceae bacterium UBA2032
CCTGTTAAGAGTCTAAAAAATTGAGTAATGTAATGCACCCCGACTAGGTTTCGTGGTGCAACAGGCCAAAAATCTTTAAGGGTTAAGGTAAAATCAAAATAATCTTTTTGGTCATCTCGTTTACGAAAATAAGGCACATCTTGGCGTTTAGGTTTATCGCCAAAAATATGATCCCAATCGGCTGCTAAAACTTGTTTCTCCATTTCTTGTGGCGACATACCTGTGGCGGCAGCCCCCCCTACAATCGCACCCATGCTCGTACCAACGATACAGTCCACAGGCACTCGCGCATCTTGTAATACTTTTAACACACCAATATGCGCAATACCTCGTGCGCCACCACCCGATAACACCAAGGCGATTTTAGGACGCTCAGCTGCTTGAGCAAACGCACTTACTAGAAAGAAAGCACTCAATAACACCTTTTTTACACTAATTGATTTCATCTTTAGGCTCCTTATGCACTTTTCTCCCTCACCCCAGCCCTCTCCCATAGGGCGAGGGAGTTCTCTCTCCCTATGGGAGAGAGTTAGAGTGAGGGTTTTTATAGACAAAAAATTAGGGCTACAGTAGCCCTAATTTCTTTTATTGTGGTCAATTTAAAACTTAACGCTTTTTGACAATCACACTACCAATTGAATAACCTGCACCAAAGGAGCAAATAACACCGACATCACCCGAGGCCAAATCTTGATTATGCAAATGAAAGGCAATAATCGAACCTGCGGAACTGGTATTAGCATAAGTATCTAAAATAGTAGGTGACTCTTCAGGGCTTGGGTCGCGGTCTAATACTTTACGTGCAATTAAAGCATTCATATTGCTGTTAGCTTGATGCAACCACATGCGCTTTAATTGACTGGCTTGTAAATCTAACTCACCCAAATGTTGGGTAATTTGCTCGGCCACCATTGGACAAACTTCTTTAAAAACTTTACGACCTTCTTGACGGAACAATTTGTCACGTTTACCCACACCTTCTTCATCACAACGGTTTAAAAAACCAAAATTATTACGAATGTTATTTGAAAATTGGGTTTGTAATTTAGTGCCAATAACTTCCCATGCTTGTGGGTTGGTACAGGTTTCTTCGGATTCTAAAATAACCGTAGTACACACATCACCAAAAATAAAATGGCAATCGCGGTCACGCCATTCTAAATGACCAGAGCAAATTTCGGGGTTAACCATCAATACGCATTTGGCTGAACCACTACGAATCATATCAGCAGCCGTTTGCAAACCAAAGGTTGCCGACGAACACGCTACATTCATGTCAAAGGCAAAACCTTTTGCGCCAATCGCATTTTGAATCTCGATAGACATGGCAGGATAGGCGCGCTGCATATTAGAGCAAGCCACAATCACCGCGTCGATGTCTGCGCCTGTTTTTCCTGCTTTAGCTAAAGCTTCTTGTACTGCTTTAACCGCCATTTCGCATTGTAAAGATTGCTCGTCATCACTACGGTCAGCAATAATAGGATACATACGGTGTGGGTCTAAAATACCCGCTTTGTTAATCACATAACGCGATTTAATACCCGATGCTTTTTCGATAAATTCAGGAAAAGATGTTTTTAATGCACTCACGTCACCACGTTCAATGGCTTGTGCATTGTTAGTATTAAATAATTCTACATAAGCATTAAAGGAATCCATTAACTCTTCATTAGTAATACTTTCTTGGGGAGTAAACAAACCAGTCCCACTAATTACAACCTTTTTCATAATAGATTCTCATCCAAAAGCTGGGGCATTTATTGTTATATTAACAACGATGAATGCTTAACCCTAAATTTAAAGTGAATAATGCCCCGATTCTACCCTGTTATGATGAATATATTCATCTCCAAGCTGACAAAAACTTGTATTTATCGGCCAATTACATATAAATTTTAAGGTAATTGCTGCCATAACTTATTTAAACGCTCTTTTGAGATAGGTACAGCCGTTTTCATAGGTTGCGAAAACAACGAAATTCGATACTCTTCTAATAACCAGCGATAATCTTCTACAGGCTGCATATTGATACTACGCGCCAAATAATCAGTACGTTTTTGCTGATATTGCTGCCAACGCTTTTGTATATCGGCACAGGCCAATACATCACGATTAAGATTGTTAGGTAGTCGCTCTAAACGCACCTGTAAGGCTTTTAAATAACGCGAATATTCTTGCCAATGCTTAGGTTCAATCTCGGCTAAAAACTGGCTCGGCTTAAACTCAATTAATTGTTGATTTATATCGGCAATAGACTGGTCAAAAATCGATTGTTTAAAATTGCCTAAGTGTTTATTAACCTCACGCCATGCTTTAAATATCTCACTGGCCAATTTTAAGACTTGCTGCCCTTCGCCTAATAACAAGCCACGTTTTTGTTGCAATAGGGCATTAAACTCAGGGAGTGTATATATTAGAGCTGTGCCAAATAAACGCTTAAAAACCGCCTGCACAAACTGATGCTCTAACTGTGATTTATTACCATAAGGCGAAAAGTCTACCGCTAACGTAGGTGTAATAATCTTTTTGAGTAATTTAACTTCGCTACTACACACTTTTTGCCATAAGGCCATCGTGCCACGTTGATGTTCTTGTTGGGCTAAACTTTGACTAGGTAGATATTGCAGTGTTACGCCCTGCTCTTGCAGCACTAAAGCGGCATAACTGCGCGTGGGTAATCCTGCCACTTTTTTCTCGATAATCGGCACAATTTGGGCAGGAAACTCCGTTAATACCTGATTGCTGGGCAATACCGCTAACGCAACTTGTTGACTAGAAAACTGTATTTTAAGCGCGGCTAAGTCTCGACCTGTTGCTAAGACCTTTCCTTTATTATCAACCACTTCGATATTAAACTTACAGTAAAGTGCTAAGTTATTTTCGCTTTCTTGCCAGTCTTGAGGTGTAATGCGTAGCCCACGTGGTTGCAATAATTGATTTAAAACCTGCGTTAAACTTTGGCTCGCATGAGTGAGTGGTAAATCGGGTAAAAGTCGTTTAACGGTATCAGGCACAGGCACTAATTGACGACGAATTGCTTTGGGTAAGGCTTTTAATAAAGCTTCGACTTTATCGGCCAATAACGACGGAATTAACCACGACAAAGCCGCTTCATTAATTTGGGTTAACACCGCATGAGGAATGGTAATAGTCACACCATCATCTTTGGCACTAGGGTCAAATTTATAACGTAAGGGTAACACCAAACCCGCAATCGCAATGTTGTCTGGATATTCAGCCACACACACATCGTCCTCTTGTGCCATTAATACATCGGGGTCACAAAACAAAATTTGTGGATTTTGACGTTCGGCTTCTCTACGCCAACCTTCAAAAGTACGTACGTTAGCTACTGTTGGTGGAATGATATTGGCATAAAATTGATATAACACCTCATCATCAACCAAAATATCTTTGCGGCGTAATTTGTCTTCAATATCAACAATATCTTGCACTAAGTTAAGGTTGTGAGTAAAAAACTCGGCTTTTAAGTTCACATCACCTTCGACCAAAGCGCGACGTATAAAAATCTCATGCGCTTCTTGAGCATTCACAGTTTCATAATTTAATTTACGCTTTGGATTGATAATCAAACCAAACAACGAGATTTGTTCATAGGCCATGACCTTGCCTACGCCCTTCTCCCAATGCGGCTCATAAACATGACTTTTTAATAAATGTTTAGCTTCTTGCTCAATCCATTCGGGTTCAATTTTGGCATTGGTGCGTAAAAACACTTGGCTGGTTTCGACAATTTCGGCAGCCATTAACCATGCCACCCCTTTTTTGTTTAACACGGAGGCAGGAAATATTTTGGCTTTTTGATTACGCGCTGCCAAATACTCTTTGTCATCATTTTTGTGGGCAATAGACGACAACAAACCTGTTAATAAGGCTCGATGTAAAACTTCATATTTTGCAGGTTGTGCTTGACGTTGTAAGCCTAAGTCTTTGCATACAATCAATAATTGATGATGCGTCTCGCGCCATTCCCGCATACGCAAATACGACATAAAATGGCTTTTTGCCCATTGTTTACGTTGGTTTTCGCTTAAGTCACTGCGCGTGACTTCATAACTTTGCCATAATTTAACGTAAAACAAAAAGTCGGATTCTTTGTCTTTAAATAAAGCGTGTTTTTGGTCGGCCTGCATTTGTTTTTCGGGCGGACGCTCACGTGGGTCTTGGCTACTAATGGCACTCACAATAATAAGCATTTCTTCTAAACAACCACTATGTGCGCCTGCAATTAACATCCGCGCCAATCTAGGGTCTAAAGGAAAACGGCTTAACTGTTGCCCTAAAGCGGTAATTTTTTGCTGTTTATCGAGTGCGCCCAACTCTTCTAAAACACGCAAACCGTCATTTACAAAACGGCTATCGGGAGGCTCAACAAAAGGAAAATCTGCAATATCACCCAAGCCCAAGGCGTGCATTTGCAAAATAACCGCCGCTAAATGGGTACGACGAATTTCTGGCTCGGTAAACTCAGGGCGGCTTAAAAAATCCGCTTCGCTATACAAACGAATACATACACCTGCGGCAATCCGTCCACAACGACCTTTACGTTGATTGGCGGCGGCTTGTGATACTGCTTCTATAGGCAAACGCTGTACCCTTGAGCGATAAGAATAACGACTAATACGCGCAAAACCACTATCAATCACATAATGGATATTAGGCACAGTGAGTGAAGTTTCGGCTACGTTAGTGGCAATAATAATACGCCGACCTTTGCCTGTTGGATGAAAAATCTTTTGCTGCTCATTTAACGACAAACGCGCATATAAGGGCAATATTTCGGTATGCGGTGGGCCAAATTTGCGTAAGGTATCGGCCAATTCTCGAATCTCGCGCTCGGTACTGGCAAAAACCAAAATATCACCATGACCGATTCTGCCTTTGCTGCGTGAATGCTCAACACACTCTTCTACGGCATTAACAATGGCGCGTGGCAAGGCTTCTTCGAGTGCTTCAAAGGCTTCATCTTCATCAGAATTGACCGTTTCACTGCTAATGGGGCGATATAACACCTCAACAGGATAGGTGCGGCCTTCTACCTGAATAATCGGAGCATCACTAAAATGACGGCTAAAACGCCCTACATCGAGGGTGGCAGAGGTAATAATGACTTTTAAATCGGGGCGTTTTGGTAATAATTGGCGCAAATAGCCTAATAAAAAATCAATATTTAAACTGCGCTCGTGGGCTTCATCAATAATTAAAGTATCGTAGGCATTTAAATAACGGTCATTAGACAATTCGGCTAATAAAATACCGTCGGTCATTAATTTAACGTAACCTTCGGGCTTAAACGCTTCATTAAAACGAACTTTATAACCAACCACCTCACCCAACGGTGAGTTTACTTCTTCGGCAATACGCGCAGCTACACTACGTGCGGCTAAACGACGCGGTTGTGTGTGGCCAATCCAACCATAAACACCACGCCCTGCTAATAAACATAATTTAGGTAATTGAGTGGTTTTGCCTGAGCCTGTTTCGCCCGCTAAAACAACAACTTGATGATTTTTAATGGCTTCAATAATTTCGTTAGCACGCTGACTAACAGGTAAGTCTTCATTTAATTGTAAGGCAGGTACATTTTGTTGACGTTGCTGTGCCTGTTGCTGTGACTGGTGCAAACTTTGCTGTAATTGTTGCTCGGCTTGTTGACGTTGTTCATTGGGCAAGTTGCGTAAACGCTGCCACCGCCCAATAAAACGTGGACGGTCTTGCGTTAACGATAAATTAACGGCACTAAAAAAGTCGGTTTTGTGCATAAGAGGCTAGGCTAAAAAGCGTAATTCTAACGGATTTAAGCTCACGAGGTAAAATTATTAACCCCTTAGCCAAACTTAACACATCATTTTATGGTTTTAAAATCGTCTGTACGCCATCTTTGCCGCCCACTAACAACACATCCGCTCCACGCTTGGCAAATAAACCATTGGTAACTACACCCACAATTTGATTTAGCGTTAGTTCTAACTCAATCGGATTAACAATACTTAAATTATAGGCATCTAAAATCACATTGCCGTTGTCAGTCACAAAACCTTGACGATAGACGGGGCTTCCACCCAATTTGACTAACTCCCGCGCCACATAAGAACGCGCCATCGGAATCACTTCGATAGGCAATGGAAAGTTACCTAACACATCAACTTGTTTACTGCTGTCGGCAATACACACAACTTTTTTGGCCACTGCCGCCACAATTTTTTCGCGTGTTAACGCACCGCCACCACCTTTAATCATATGTAAATATGGGTTGATTTCGTCTGCACCATCTACATACACACTTAGATTATCAACCGAATTTAAATCAACCACTTCAATACCTAACTTGTGCAAACGCTCGGCTGTTGCTTTAGAACTGGCCACCGCCGCAGGAATATGTTGTTTAATTGACGCTAAAGCATCAATAAAAAAATTGGCTGTTGAACCTGTTCCTACGCCTAAAATTTCGTCTTTTTCGACATAAGCCAATGCTGCTTCGGCAACAGCACGTTTAAGTTGGTCTTGAGTCATTATCTATCTCCAAAAATAATCAGGACTTACGCATTGCACCGCACACGCGAGTTTTGTGAACATAAAACCATCCAGAATGGTTTCAATGTGAACAAATAAGCGATAACCGCGTGAGTCCTAAAATAAGGCTATTATAACTTGTGAGATAGGCAATAACTGCCTAATATGGTCGCTTTATTTTGCTTAAACTGAAAACAAAGATGATTCGTCTCGAAGATTATGTGCGCCGTACCCTATTAGCCTGCGTTTATGATGTAGCCAAAGAAACACCTTTAGAAGAAGCGCGTTTTTTATCACGTCGCCTCAAAAATAAAGTCTTGCTTAAACGCGAAGATTTACAGCCTGTTTTTTCTTTTAAAATTCGCGGTGCTTACAACAAAGTTGCTCAATTAACGGCTGAAGAAAAAGCCAAAGGTGTGATTTGTGCCTCGGC
>DDBM01000161.1:0-1921 GCA_002333125.1 Moraxellaceae bacterium UBA2032
GGCGATGACGGGGATGTATTAGTGGTTTATGCGTAAGGTAGGTAGTAAGGTATAAGTATCTACACATCCCTAAGTCCCCTCTCAAGAGGCGAGGTTTTACGGCAATTTTAGTAAAAAAGTGTTAGAGAAAAGCCTAACTCAAATTTGGTTTGTGCAACAAAGCCATTATTAACTAAAAATTAGCTGTATTAGCTTTTAATTAGAAGAAGTTTAAGTTTAGGAGTTTTTAGATGAAGACCATTCGTAATGCGTGCGAATTACAGCCAAAAGCGTTAGAGATAAATGTTGGCGACCAAATAGAACAGCTAGACCAACTGATACACGATACTAATGGCAAAGAGTATTTCGAAAAAACCTTTATTACCGATGGCATGAAGATTTTATTGTCTAAAGGCATTGCGCGTCTTGCAGGCAAAACAAACGACACGGTGTTTCATCTTAAACAAGCAATGGGTGGTGGTAAAACCCACTTAATGGTTGGCTTTGGATTACTTGCAAAAGATGCAAAACTTAGACAAGACTTAATAGCAACAATTAATTATCAGTCTGATTTTAATATCGCCAAAATAGCTGCATTTAATGGTCGTAATAATCCGCATACTTATTTTTGGGGTGAAATAGCACGCCAGTTACAAAAAGAAGGCTTGTTTAGAGAGTATTGGGAGTCTGGTGCAAAAGCTCCTGATGAGCAAGCATGGTTACGTTTATTTGAAGGTGATGAGCCTGTTTTGATTTTATTAGATGAAATGCCGCCTTACTTTCATTACTACAGCACCCAAGTATTAGGGCAAGGTACAATTGCTGATGTAATTACCCGCGCATTTTCTAATATGCTCACCGCAGCACAAAAAAAGAAAAATGTTTGTATTGTAGTTTCTGATTTAGAAGCAGCCTACGACACGGGTGGAAAGCTAATTCAACGTGCTTTAGATGATGCAACTCAAGAGCTAGGCCGAGCTGAGGTATCCATCACGCCTGTTAATTTAGAATCAAACGAAATCTATGAAATTCTTCGCAAACGTTTATTTGTTTCATTGCCTCCAAAAAGTGAAATTGCAGAAATAGCATCCGTGTATGCCTCAAGACTTGCAGAGGCGGCAAAAGCAAAAACGGTTGAAAGAAGTGCTGAGGCCTTAGCAAACGATATAGAATCAACATATCCGTTCCATCCAAGTTTTAAGAGTATTGTTGCGCTATTTAAAGAAAATGAAAAATTTAAACAAACGCGTGGCTTAATGGAGTTGGTTTCTAGATTGCTTAAGTCAGTTTGGGAAAGTAAAGAAGACGTATATTTAATTGGCGCACAGCATTTTGATATGTCAATTTCGGAGGTTAGAGAGAAGTTAGCCGAAATTTCAGAAATGCGTGATGTGATTGCAAGAGATATTTGGGACTCAACCAACAGTGCGCATGCGCAGCTTATTGATATCAATAGCAATAATAGCCATGCTAAGCAAGTGGGGACATTGTTATTAACAGCCAGTTTATCTACCGCGATTAACTCTATAAAAGGGCTTTCTGAAAATGAAATGCTCCAATGTTTAATTGACCCTAATAATCAAGCCAGCAGTTATAGAACGGCTCTTGCCGAGTTGCAAAAGTCGGCATGGTATTTACACCAAACACAAGAAGGACGACATTATTTTAGTCATCAAGAAAATCTAACCAAAAAGCTTCAAGGGTATGCAGAAAAAGCACCACAAAACAAAATTGATGAGCTTATTCGTCATCGTCTTGAAGAAATGTATAAGCCAACAACCAAAGAAGCCTATGATAGAGTTTTGCCACTACCAGAAATGGATGAGGCAGATGCCGCTTTAAAGACAAGCCGAGCTTTGTTGATTATTAGCCCAGATGGAAAAACACCACCTGGTATTGTTGCAAACTTTTTTAGAGGGCTAATCAATAAAAATAATATACT
>DDBM01000161.1:2103-3936 GCA_002333125.1 Moraxellaceae bacterium UBA2032
ATGAAGCAAAAAACACAAATGCCGTGGCTTCACAATAAAGGTTTTGATGCTTTGGTCAGAGAAGCAGCACAACGCGGTGTTTGGGAAGATATGGGTAATGGCTATATCACCAAAAAGCCAAAACCTAAAATGACCGATGTGATTATTAGCGAAGATAATTTGCCCGATGATTTTGGCACGGTGAGATTAAAAGTTGATGTGACTAATGCAGGTAACAGTCCTAGAATTCATTTTGCAGAAGATGGGGTAGTGTCCGAAAGTAGTCCAATCCTCAAAGAAAATGTACTGGCGACCAAGGCGTTAAGGGTTCAATTTTTGGCGATTGACCCAACAGGAAAAAATCAAACAGGAACGCCTAAAACGTGGACAAATAAACTGACTATTCGCAATAAGTTTAATGAGCAATCAAGAACTGTTGAATTATTTGTTGCCCCTAAAGGCAAAATTAAATATACCCTTGATGGCTCTGAGGCGAGAAACGGTATTGAATACACACAAGAAATTAAATTAGGCAATCAAGAAGCCAACATTTATGTATTTGCCGAATGTGATGGGCTAGAGGAAAAACGCAAATTTAGTTTTCCTAAAGCTGGCTCTACAGAAGTGCCAATCATTAAAGAGAAACCAGCCGTATTAGTAAGCCAATCACCCAAACGTTTAGATAGCTCTGCTAAAACGTATGATGGTTTAAAACTTGCCAAAGAAAAGAACATTGAGTTTGAGCATGTTATGCTCACTGCTGGCTCTTCGCCAAAAGTGATTACCTTGTCACTCAGCGAAATACGCATCAATGCGACATTTATTGAAGCAGCATTAACGCATTTGCAAACCTTGTTGCCACCAGATGCGCCCTTAGTCATGAGTTTTAAAAAGGTTTACACCCATACAGGGCATGACTTAGAACAATTTGCCAAGCAACTGAGCATTGAAATAAAAAATGGCGAGGTGGAGCAAAAATGAGCAATACCATAGACTTTGGAGCGTCTAGCGAATTTGGTATGCACCATTTTTATGTAGAAATTCCTGTTGCGCCACGCGATGCTGTTTGTGTTTATGAAGATTTTGGTTTTGATGGTGATGAGGCTTGTCGTGAAACAGTTGAGTGTCGATTGATTTTAGCGCGTGAGCTGTGGAGCAAAATTAGGGACGATGCGCGGCGAGATTTTAATGCCCGTTTAAAAGCTAAAAAACAAAGTACAGGTAATTGGACAACAGGACGAGTACGCTTAGACCGTTTTTTAGGCCGTGAGTTATGCGTGCTGGGCTGGGCTGCCGAACATGCTTCGCCTGATGAGTGTTTAGTGATATGCCAAAAGTGGTTGGCATTACGGCCAGAAGAACGATGGTGGCTGTATAGCAAAACCGCTGCCGAAGCAGGATTAGCTAATCAAACACAACGAGGTTGGCGTAAGGCATTGTATTGTGCATTGTCTGATGGCCAAAACATCAAAGCCACGCAAAAAGTTACGCCAAAAAGCAAAAAAAAAGATGATGAGGGCTTAGAAACATTTAACCTCAATCTTTTTNNTAAAACAGAGGAAACAGTGATGCAAGCTTATTACGAAATCGCAACCTACATTCCGAGTAATCACCAATTACATTTAACCTTGCCTCAAGAAATCCCCGAAGGTAAGGTAAAAATAGCCATTATTTACGAATTGCCTGATGTGCAAGCCAACAAAACAACCGATTTGATTAGCGCGATTAAAAACTTTCGAGTCAATAAACCCTTATCAGCTCAAGATATTAAATCGCTATGCGAGGAAGGACGTGCCTAGTTTAGTTTTAGACAACTCAGTTGCTATGCGCTGGTGTTTTAAGGATGGCAGCGAA
>DDBM01000061.1:0-326 GCA_002333125.1 Moraxellaceae bacterium UBA2032
AAAGCAAGCAAAAGCAACCGAAACCAAGCCCACGAGATAAAAGCCCCTAGAGACTTTCACCATAGAACGGGACTCATTGACACAATGCTTGCCCTCTTTCGTCATCTTGATTTTGCCAAGTGTAGCGAGCAATGGAGCGAGTTGTATTTTCGGAAACACGGAATGCACGAGCCAAAGCGCACAAGCATTGAGCTTGCAGACGGTAGGCTAGAGCCTGATGCTATTTTGAAATTCAAGGACGAACACGGCAAGACACGATTTTATTTAATCGAGCTATACGAGGACAGCGACCAAGTGGAGCGAATACGGCGAGCCGTAAACCGACA
>DDBM01000061.1:332-6072 GCA_002333125.1 Moraxellaceae bacterium UBA2032
AAAAAACGAATTTATATTGATAATCACTTTTTGTAATTTTTATTACAAAATCATATTACATAATAAAAATTACAAATCTTGAATCTATCCAAAGAACCGAGCGAGCAAGCCCTTTTTCTTTTGGGTTTTATCCTCAAGCAATCCGATTGTTTGTGTTAGGTTTTCGACTTGCCCGCGTAGCCAGTCTTCACGTTCTAGGGCTTCCCTTTCCCTATCTTTCGATTGCCTCAAAGTATCCTCAAGATGGCGGATTTTTTCTTGCAAAAGTGCGACATTTTCGCCTTGAATATATCCGCCTATGGATACTGTATCTTTTGTTTTTTTGGATACAGACGGCTCACCAAAAACGCGCACGACTTCCGCAACATCTATTAAACCGCTATCAAGCCTTGAGAGCTTGCCTTGATTGACTTTCTTGTAAATAGTGGCGCGAGTAATACCCCACTTTTTTGATACTTCTGATATGGTGATTGGCATAGACAAAATACACTTTATAGGGTTGTACATAAACAATGTACACTATACAAAAAACCGCGTATATATCAAATTATTAGAGCGGTTGAGCCTGATTTTATAAAGTGTTAGTAAAACACATTAAAAAGACTTAAATTAAGCCCGTTTTAATTTTACAGAAAAAGTATTTTGAATTTTAAAAAAGTGATTATAATAATCAAAGTGATTACTTTAATCACTTTGTAATTTTTATTATAGTAATAAAAATTACACTTCTAAAATTTAACTTTTTGAGGATATGGCAATGCAAATTATGACCGCCAAAGATGCAAAAACCCGCTTCGGTGAGTTGTTGTACACGATACAACGAGAGCCAGTATTACTCACTAAAAACGAGAAGCCAGTGGGCGTATTTGTATCACTGGAAGACATCAAAGGGACGCACCTTGCCGACCTCCTAGCCGAGAAAGAAACAGGCTATGACGAGTGGGCAAAATCACAAGTAAGCAAAGCACTTGCACAGGTCAAGGCAAATCCAACACAAGGCACGGACAAAGACACTGTACACGCTAGAGTTATGGAAAGAGTCCGCCAACGATTAGCCAGTAAGTAAGAAACACAGAATATGTACCTGATAACCTACACACCACAGGCAGAAGATGACCTTTTCGAGATTGTGCTTTATTACACCGAGCAAGGGGGGTTAAATTTAGGCGAGAGCGTGTCTAATCGTATCAAAAACCACATAGACACAATGGAGCAATTCCCATACCGCACGGCAGAAAGTGAACTCATAGACGAGGCGAGAGTGTTAATTATAAAAAATTTACCTTTTAAAGCCTTTGTTTACATTGAGGAAACAGCAAAAAAAGTACATATTTTGCGAATACTTCACACCTCAAGAAAATTTCCATAAACAAAACAAACCGCCCAAAAAGCGGTTTTTGTTTTGTTACTTCCCCATCTAAAAACCGTATTTTTCAAAATCCGCGTTTATTTGCGTTTTAAGGCGTGTTAATTGTTTGGGTAGTACATTCCCCCTATTTAACCTTTTTAAACGCGCTATACGCGAAATTTGAGGGGTTTAAGGCTATGTTTTGCTTGTTGTCTTTCCCTTATCTTTGCTTTTGTATTAAAAAAATAAAAAATACACACGGGAGCGATAGCGACCAAACACAAGAAAATTAAAAAATTTAATTTTCTGTATTGTGTGTTTTTTTTAACACAATCTTTTTTCTTTTTTAGGGTTTTTTTTACTACCCCCTAAAGGGGGTAGTAAGAGGGTTCGAGAAGCGACAAAAAGAGGGTGAGAAGCGACAAAAAGAGGGTCAAATCTATTTTGAGAAGCGACAAAAAGAGGGTGAGAAGCGACAAAAAGAGGGTGAGAAGCGACAAAAAGAGGGTGAGAAGCGACAAAAAGAGGGTGAGAAGCGACACTTATATATAATTTGTCGCTTTAACACTNNCCAAAATGATGAGCTTGCAATCATTAAAAAAGACAACCGACTGATAGAAGCAAAGTACAAATTAGGATTGCACGAACAACGCCTAGTGATTGCCGTTCTTGCGGAAATTCGAGCCGATGAACCACACCAAAGACGCTACAAAATCAGCATTGCCGATATTGCGAAGCGTCACGGACTAGAGACGGGCAAGAATCTATATTCTCAAATACACGAAGCAAGCGAAAACCTCTTAAAAACGGTGTTAGATATTTCACAAGGCGAACTCACTCGCAAGCTCACTTGGTTTTCGTTTATTGAATACAAAAAAGGGCGTGGTGACTTGGTTTTTAGCTTTCACGAAGAATTGCTCCCCTATATTTTGCAACTCAAGTCAGAATTTACAACCTACAACCTTTCGGCAGTTGTAAACTTTAAGAACTCTTACAGTATCCGATTTTACGAGTTATTAAAACGCCGACAAAATCAATCCGATGTTTTCTATATTCAGTATTCAATAGAGACATTAAAGGATATTTTAGGCGTACGAAAAGATGAATACATTAAAACGAACGACTTCAAAAAACGAGTAATTGAACCAGCACTAAAGGAGGTCAACGAACAAACAGACCTTGAGATTTTAGATGTTGAATATATAAAAGAGCTTAGGACTATTTCAGAAATAAAAATAACGGCACAAATACGCAATCAAAAACGCCTAGCGATTATTGACCCCGTAGATGTACCACCAACAAACCCTGCGTATCAAAAATTACTTGATTTTGGTATATCCGAAATATCAGCGACGCGATGGGCGAATAAATACGATGAAAAACGCATTAACAGAAGCCTAGAATATACAGAATATCAATACCAACAAGGTACAGTCAAAAGTAAATGCGGGTATTTTTCAAAAGTATTAGCCGATGATATGGGGCAAATGTGGGCATTAGAACAAGCTAAAAAAGCAGCCGAGCAACAAGCGCGAAAAGAGAAAGAAAGCAACAAAGAAAAAGAGTATGAAACACAGCGAGAAAAGGACGACCGAGAAACACAGAAAGCAATTTTAATTTTCGACCAATTAAGCGAAGACGAACAAGAATTTTATCTTGATGAGATAAGCGACTCTCTAAAAAGTGGTATAGAAAAAGCACGATTCAAAGCAGAGCGTGGAACAAGGAAAGCACACACACAAAAGCCGTATGCCTTACCTCTTAAAGCCATTTTGAAAAAACACGGCTTGATTGATTGAGCAAGGTAATCACTCCCTAACCACGCACGAATTGACCCGAAAAATCGTTTTCGTCTTTCGGGCAAGGGTGCGCCCCTTGCAACCGTTTGAGATGTTACGCGACAAGAGCGAATCGAAGCAAAGGACGAAAGCAGAGGGACGACCAACGGAAGGAGTGATGATAGAGGATATGGTATAGATTGTTCGGGTAATGATTAGAATGTAAGTTTTTGTTCTGTCTAGCTTTTTTAGTGGTTGTACAGTCAGCAAAAAAGCCCTTAAAATAGCCAATAAAGTGACCATCGTCGGGTAAACAAGGAAGCGTCTCAAATGTACTATTACGACCAAAAAAATATAATACGCCGTGTCGATAATTCGAGCGTTTCAGAATCAGGCGAGAGCAATTCACTTGTCTTTTTTAGCAAGATAATTGATGCAATAATGCACTGCTCATTGTACGGCTTATCCATCGCAGACCCCGCACGAATTGATAGAGTGATGAATGACCGCGCCAATGCGTTAGATATAAAGGTGATGGAGGAAGTCGCCTACAAGGATGATTTTAGTTATTTTCTAGCGTCCGCCTACGACGCAAACGCCATTGAGAAATTTTCGCACATTTTCGGAAAATGTAGCAATGAAAACGCTTTCCCTAATTATTTGCCATTTTCTAAGTATTCAGGGCGTGATTATTTTTATCTTATCACTTATAAAGACTGGTGTTCGCTTGTTGATGGAATGGGCGACCATTATTATGAGTATTTAATCAATCACGTTAGCCCGATATTATACGCTAATGCGGGCGGTGGAAAAACCTATTATAATCTAAAAAATGAATGTACAGACAATGGGGATTATGACGGCGTTCGTAAATATGAAAAACTTATAGAGCAAGGTAAAAATAAGTATCTATCAGTTATTAAAAGTCACTTATCTAATATGGGCTTTCCGTATGAACAAACCATAGAAGAATATATCCGATACAACGAGCGTAACGATACAAAATTCATTATAAATAATATGACTTTCCGCTTTTCAGACTTAAAACGAATTTTCTATAAAGTCCCTATAAATTATCACAATTTATTCGAGCGTCATACTTATATAGTAGGGCAATCAGGGAGTGGAAAATCTGAGCTTATAAAGGCAATATGTTGCAAGAGCTTGCCTTATTATGCGCGGATTATAATTGACCCGCACGGCGATTTAGCCAATGATTTTGCTTATTTAGAAAAATGTAGAATCGTTGATTTTTCAAAAAATCGCTTCACAATTAACCCTTTTCATCTCACCGATAAAAGCCCACAAAATAGAGAGCTTGCCGCTCAAGAAATTACCGACCTTGTAGGCGAGTTAATGGAAGATTCCAGCCTTTCGCGTCTAATGCAAACGGTTGCTTTTCCGATTATTTACACCCTCTTAAAATTGCCCTATGCTGATTTTTCAATGCTTCGGGACGTGATACACCCGACCGAAGGAATAGAGAAGTTAAAAGCCCTTGAATCCCTTGTAGAATCACACCATAGCGCAATATGGCGTGACTTAATGGGGGATGCTTACGACACCACGAAAAGGAGCGTATTTAATCGCTTACAGTCGCTTTTGAACTATAGCGGGATATATAACAATCTTTGCGGAAATGATGATTTTGAAGATGTACTAGCAGACCCAAACGCGGGCGATAAATATGCTAATCACGGACGTATCATTGTTTTTTCATTGCCTATAACTCAAATTGGTAATGAGGTCAGCCAAACGCTAGGGCGTGTACTGATGACACGCTTGCAGATATTCGCAAAGCGTCGCGCCAATATACCACCAAGAGAGCGAGAGCCATTTTTTGTCTTTGTTGATGAATTTCAAAACTTTTTGAGCAATGCAACCGCGCAGACACTTGACCAGTTCGGGCGCAAGTACGGATTAAATCTTATCCTTGCCCACCAACACACGGCACAGCTCACCGACCGAGAAATAAAAGCATCCGTACTCGCCAACACTAAAAATAAAATTGTCGGAATGAGTAACAAAGACACACGCCAAGCCTTAGCGGGTGAAATGGGCTTAAACGCTGATGATTTTATGGACTTGAAAGCGGGATGGTTTATGACTAAATTCGGGAGCGAGCCACCCCGTAAAATCTACATAAGAATGCTTAAAAAATCATCATCCATACTTTGCGAGTACGTTCAGTCAAAAAATAAAACTATGCCTTCAGACGTTTGGGGATACACGATGAATCAATCAAAATACAACCCAAAAGGCACACATGAAAGCGCAAGCGAAAAGATGCATGACAAGCCCAAAATGAAGCCAAAATTCGAACTTTAACCTATGACACCAGCACAAACAAAAAGCCTAGAGCTTGCGGGACGGGTGCAATACTTCACACTCACGCAAGCCCTCGAGCAGGACGTTTATCAAAGCGAAACAACCGCCCGCCGACACTTGCGGGACTTGGTAGGGCGGGGCTTTTTGAATGAGAATAATTACGGCGTACAGGCGGGCGCGGGACGTTTGCCGATACTCTACGGACTCACGCCCGCAGGGGTGCGCTATCTTGTCGAGGCAGAGAACCACGACCCCGCAACAATCAAAGCAAGCAAAAGCAACCGAA
>DDBM01000273.1:0-1681 GCA_002333125.1 Moraxellaceae bacterium UBA2032
GCAAACTAAAAGAATGCTCAAATGCTTCATGGTATAGGCCCCTATATCATTAGTATGGAGCATGATCATGAAAAAATCTGCGATAGCTTTAGCTTCGTTATTGTTAGTTGCTTGTGCAGACAAACATAACGATCAAGACCAAGATCAAGTTATGAAACTTGAGGCTGAAATTAAGTCACTGCGAACAACCCTAGCGTATCAAATTGAGAATAATCCTAGTGAAGCTATAAAGCATAGAGAAGAATTGGTTGAGTCCTTAGATAGCTGCCAAGCATCTGTTAAAAAAGTTTTTTTATACAGCTACGATAAGTCAGCATTCAAAATTGCACTGTTAGAATTCTTTCAGCTTAGCAATGTGTCCAAGGGTAAAGATGCGTACGACATGCTCTCTTCGTTGGGTCTATGCTTTAACTGTGTTGCTAATAAGACAGATATCACAAAGTATAACTTCTATTCCCTCGATCGATTTAGCTATACGCTTAATAGCATTGATAGAAGTGCGAAAAATATTGAACGAATATTTAATGAAAATAAGCAGTTTATATTTGAGGCGTTAGATAAGTATCGATATTTCAACTCTCAAGCAGCCCTCTTTACCGATGGTTTATTAAGAACGCATGAGAATATCATCAAGTCGCCTGATTATTTGGAATGGATATCCGAGTTCCAAAAAAAAGAAGTTACAAAAACGGATAAACGAGCAGAGTTGGTCATAATTTTTGAGCAGAAATTTGGCGCAATCGACGATTTGTTAGTGTTAAATAGCATCAACAACGATTACGCAAAAATCAGAATGAAGTATTGGCTGTATTCCTTTTGGCTACGCCGTTTTGCAGAAAACAATATGAATACCGCACATGCGATTCTTGTCGATATTAAGGCCCATTACGGCGAAAATTTATAATTCGTACTGGACTATACACGGGAGTGTGTGCCAAATTTCGTATTTGGCCCTCCTTTTCATCAATAGTCTTCAGTCAACAACCGTTAAAAAAGTTAGGAGTTTGTAATAAATGCCACATCTATATGAGTGTGACTGGATTACACGCTTTGCTACAGAGCCTTCTTTTCCAATACTATTGTCTAAGCTAAAAGCAGCTTGTGATGCTAAAGACAACAATAAAAGCCACCCTAAAATCAAAAGTGTGGATGATATTAATAGGGCTGGCAGTATTCCAGAAAGTCTAAGAAAGGTTTTTGTTGAGAAAATTAATCGAAGCATCGAACTTCACGAAACAGTAATAAACGAACCAGAAAAAAACTCTCCCATAGACTCTCCCGCAGATCAGCTACTTCTCAACTACTTCAAGATGTCTTTGAATGAAAAGATGTCCTCACGTGAAATGAATAATGCCTGTATAAACGATTGGGCTAAAAAAGAGATTACGCCTGTCACGCTACCCATATTGNNTTATATGCTGCTCTGTGAAGACACTTTTTTAGCGGGGTTTAATCACGTTCAAACCTATATTCAAGGTTTATTAAACGAAAAGCCCATGCCGGTTATTGTTTGGGATTTGAAACCTTTGAGTGGGATTTTACTAACATTGGAAGGGTTGAGTGCATCAGCGGCCATAGCGGTAGGCACGCTGTGTGCCATGCGTGAACACGTTCAATTTGACGAGAGATTACATACAAATTTAGGGCAAATCGACACTAAAAATGCGGCAATCAGTGCCTC
>DDBM01000273.1:1766-3605 GCA_002333125.1 Moraxellaceae bacterium UBA2032
GACTTTACAGGAAGGGATTGGCTAAAGAAAAAAGTTATTGATGAAGTAAAACAAGTACTAGCCTCTGAAAACAAAGGCGGTATTGTTTCGCTTGTTGCCCCTGCGGGTTGGGGGAAAACAGCGTTTGCATTACACCTTTTAGAAGAGTCGGCCAGCGAAAAATCAGAAGAATCAGTCAGCAAAAATGCGTTATCCATACAGGGTTATGCGTTTGTACGGCGTGAAGCAGGAGTAAAAATCTGTTTTAAAGAACTAACCTCAGACGCTTCAACGGTCATTCGCCAACTTAACAACTGTACCCGTCATTTTTTGAATATGCCGCGTGAGTTGGGCGGTACGGTAGAAAATAAATCCATTTTAGAGACTTTGCTCAAGGATTGTGGTAATCGTGCGACACCAGAACATCCCATTCATTTACTGCTTGATGCTGCAGACGAGTTGACGATACCTTTATCGGAGCTATTACCCGATACGGAATGGCCTGCCAATGTAATTTTATTAGTCACGGCTCGTGCGCCAGGTTTAAATAACATTGGTGATCGTACGGATAGACCATTTCGTACACTCACTATTGGGGATGAGAGCAGTGTTGAATCTGCGATATCGGATATTCAGGATTATATAAATAGTAGAATAACAGAAATAATAAAGAAGCTTAACCCACCAACAGCGATTTCCATTGAGTCTGCCGAGTTCATTAAAAACACCATTGAATCTATTAAGCCCAATATTCTAAACGCGTGTAAAGACAGCTTATCTGGACAATACTACTTTTTGGTCGCTCATGGTTTGTTGGTCGAAAGACCAAGCCTAATTGAAGATATTAATGAATGGGTTAAGTACCCAGACAAACTACCGACAGGCCTTCAAGACTATATCAATAAGCAAATTGAGCGAGCGTTAAAACGTGCTAGTGACTTTGTTAAAGGTGAGTTTATCTTCAGAGGTATTCCAGCTGAAAGAGTGATTGAATTTGCCACACTAAGCAGTGATTTTATTTTGCGTTTTGTCGCCATCAGTGAAATCAGTTGGCGCACCCAAGATGTGACGGCTTTAATTAGCAAATTGTTCTTATTAGCGACTCAAAACTCAAGTATGGCTGCTGACCTTGCTGTTTTTGGTTTATGTCCAGACCATCAACTAAAGCTACCTTCAATATTCATAGGCCTACAAGATTTATTTGGCGTAGCGAGTACTGAGTATCAAACAAACTTTATTCATACCTTGTATCGTGAAACCATTGTTAATCAACTATCTACCACTCATAAACGTGAAGCTTTGCATCGCTTGTGGGGCATGTTGTGCGAAAACTGTTGGGCAACACCAGAGCCAGAGCAATCATTTTCTGAGTTAATTTTAAATTATGTCTTGCGTGAGGGGGTTATTCACTTAGCCAAAGGTCAGCAGGTGTTAATTGCGGCTAAACGGTTGCTAGACTTTAACGCTAATGAAACAGGCTATTTAGATAAGCTCTACCAAATATTGCCTAAAGACGCTTTATCCATTGTGATGAGAGGGATTCAGCAAACGCAACGAAGCTTAACGAACCGCGATAAAGAATGGGTAACGGCCTTAGATAGCTTACGTTTTGTGTTAAGCGAACACGACCCTTATTTACAAAGTAAAGAAGTTGATTTATTGCCGACCCTGTATAACGCAATGGCAGGTCATTTTAATGAAACAACTGAGTTGGGTCAGCGGTTGTTAAAAGAAACTATTCCATTTAAAAAACCATGGATGAAGAATTTAAAACCAGATCCAGCAGATGCGTTTGGTCCAATAACGTTTCATTTGTCAGCTGAAATTACGTGTATGGCGCATAGTGAAGATGGTGAGTGG
>DDBM01000120.1 GCA_002333125.1 Moraxellaceae bacterium UBA2032
CCTGCAACACATAACTGTTGTTTGGTTTGATGCTGTAATTGATAACCCTCTGGCGTGGCACTGTACCAAGCCTGTTGTGGTATAAATTGCCTCATTAGCGCATTTGCACCGCCTGTATGGTCTTTATCATTATGACTAATCATGAGGCCATGTAATTGCTTTACATCTAACCAATGCAAATAACGATTAATAATACGCTCGCCTGCGTTTTGATTTGCACCTGTGTCATACAATAAATTATGTTTTTGGGTTTGAATAAGAATGCTTAAGCCTTGGCCTACATCAATAATGCTTAATTGTGCTTCACCTTCGGCTAAAGCTGGCCATCTAAACATAAGTGGCAACACCAAAAAAGGCGTTAACACACGAGGCAAAATACCTTTAGGTAATAACCATAGGGCTAAAACAGCACTCATAAATATCAAGCTTACGCCTGATAACACCCAAATTTGTTGCGTGTGAGGAATCTCGCTTAGGTACGTTAAATACCCATTTAAAGCATCTACTAAACTAATCGCCAAAGACCAACAAACACTTTGCAAAAAATTCGATACCAAACCCAGCCCTAATCCCATTAAAGCCAACGGCACAATAAACAAACCCACCATAGGAATAGCGATAATATTGGCCAATGGTGCAACCCACGACAATAATCCAAAAAAACCTAAAGTCATTGGAATGAGTGCTAAAGTCAGCCACAATTGCAAACGAATAAACTGCTTAATTTTGTGGCCTTGTAAACTCATGCCCGACCACAAAATCAATAACGCCACCGCCCCAAAAGACAACCAAAAACCCACCGCGTGTACACTTAAAGGTTGCCAGAGCATTAACAACACAAAGGCAAGCAATAACACACGCAAAATTGGCACTTCTTTACGCAAGCCTGTAAGCAACAACGCCAAAGCAACCATTAACAAAGTACGCAAGGTAGGCAACGATAACCCTGCCAACAAACCATAAACCACCGCCACCATCAGCGTCAGGGGTAATTTGATTTGCTGCAAAGGCACTCTTAAAAACAAATTCGGAAAGAAGCTTAAAATTTTGACCCACAGCCATGTTATTGCCAAGGCTGCCAACATCACGTGTGCGCCACTAATCGCCATTAAATGGCTAATGCCTGTTGCCGCATATAAATCCCATAAATTATCATTGACTAAAGCTCTATCACCAGACAATAACGCTAAGACCACACCTGCATTATGTTGATGGCTAAATAGGCCAATAAATTGCTCTCGAATACTGAGTCGCCATTCATCTATACTCCAAGGTGCAGAGCTAACAAGTTGGGCGCGAGTGACTTTACCCGTGGCACTTATGCCCTCACTTAATAACCACGCTTGATAATCAAATGCACCTGCCGAAGAAATACCATGAGGTCGCCGCAAACTAACCGTCATTTGCCAAATTTGNNATACGTGACACCACCTTGAGCGGTGTTACTCTAAAACGTAAACCATAAGGGGTATATTCGGGCAAGCCCTCTATTTGTACTTGCACTTTAAACGGCTTTTCTTCTAGATTGACGGGTGGCTGCAAAGCTAAGGCTTGTTGAGCGCACCACACACTCCATGTGGTTGTTAACAAACACACCGCTAACAAGGCAAATATACGCCAACGCAAGGCGAGCAAGCCAAAAAGCAACGCTGCCATTAATAAATAATTGATATTGGGTAAGCTTGGCCACCATAATAAAGACAATGCGCCTATTGCAGCCGCACTTAGATATCGTTCCATGATAATAATCTATCCACGTATTTTGCTAAAAACAGGGTATTTTAACGTGCTTTACAGGCGATTTATTACAAATTACTACCGATATTAAAATCAGAAGATTGCAGAATTATCATAAATCGTTAACAATCCTGTGCTTGTTGCGTCATAGGTTTATTTAATGCCCAAACAACTCATTCGTAAATACCTGCCTTCACCCGAAAAAATCGCCAATATGAAGGGCTTAGGTTTTTTGCGTCATCGCTTACAAGACCCAAACTTGTGGCATTTAAATAGACATTCCGCGTCAGGCGCAATGTTTTGGGGCTTATGGTGTGCTTTTTTACCCATGCCTTTTCAAATGCTGCCTGCGGCAATTGCCGCCTTAGTATTTAGAGTCAATTTGCCGCTATGTATTGTACTGGTATGGATTAGCAACCCCTTAACCATGATTCCTGTGATTTATCTATCTTATTTTGTGGGTGCATCTTTACTCAACAAACCGATGATTCACACCGATACATTGTATAGATTAGTCGAAAATTTAGGCTCTTTGGTAAGTAACTTTATGACTAATAAAGCTTATCACAAAAAAAACTTAGAATTAGTACAGCATATAGAACCTATTTTATTAGGGATGTTAGTGACAGGCTTTTTATTGGGTTGTATAGGGTATTTAGGTATGAATTGGTATTGGCGCTACCATGTGACTAAAGCATGGAATAACCGCCAATTTCGTAAAGCGACAACAAAAAAATAGACTTCGACTCCGCTCAGNNTCTCTATCATGGGTCACAATAATCAAACTCATGCCTAACTCTTGTTTTAGCGTTTGTAATAACTGCTGAATTTCGGTGGCGGTTTCGTGGTCTAAATTACCTGTAGGCTCATCAGCCAACACCACATCAGGCTTTGTTACCAACGCACGAGCCAAAGCAACACGTTGCCGCTCTCCACCCGACAACTCAGCAGGTTTATGTTGCAAACGATGCGCCAAGCCTACCTTTGCCAATAATTCGGTAGCAGCAGATTCGGCTTCTTTTACCGAGCAACTTTGGCGTAACAATAAAGGCATACATACATTTTCTAAGGCAGTAAATTCGGCTAACAAATGATGAAACTGATACACAAAACCCAAATGTTTATTGCGTAATTCACCGCGTTTGGTCTCGTTTAAAGCACTTAATGGCTGTCCTAAAATCGTCACAGTGCCACTGCTAGGCACGTCTAAACCGCCCAAAATGTGCAACAAGGTACTTTTACCCGAGCCAGAGCTACCCACAATGGCAACAAATTCACCGCGATTAATGCTTAAACTAACATTTTTAAGTACATCAACCGCTTGTAAGCCGTCATTAAACGTTTTATTTAAGGCTTGAGCTTCTAATACCACATTATTCATAACGCAACGCCTCCGCAGGTTGTACTTGTGCTGCTTTGCGAGCAGGATAAATCGTGGCTAAAAAACTTAATAAGGCCGAAATAAAACTCACGCCTATTACATCGCTCCATTTTAATTCGGAGGGTAAATAATTGACAAAATACGCATCAAAAAACGACTGGCCTGTGATGTGTTCAACCCATGTCATAAAATCGCTAATATTTAAGGCAATGATTACCCCTAACAACACACCGCCTAGCGTGCCAAACAAGCCAATCACCGCCCCTTGCACCATAAAAATACGGGTAATGGTTTGAGGCGACGCGCCTAATGTACGCAAAATAGCAATGTCGGCTTTTTTATCAGTCACCACCATCACTAAACTAGACACAATATTAAATGCAGCCACAGCCACAATTAATAGCAACAATAAACCCATCATGGCTTTTTCCATTTGAATCGCACTAAACAAGTTGCCGTGAGTTTGAGTCCAGTCATTACCATAAAAATAATCGGGCAATTNNGCCAGTAAGCCGTCTACATCTGCCCCCACCTTAAATATGCCTACTACCGTAAAGCGTTTAAATCGGGGGATTACGCCCGCAGGTGACACCGCCGCTTCGGGCAACACAAGGGTCATTTTATCGCCCACTTGTAAACCCAAATTAAGAGCTAAGGTTTCGCCCAACACAATGCCAAAATCATCAGCCTGTAAGTTATCTAAACTGCCTGTTTGCATGTGCTTTTCGACAATAGAGACTTTCTTTTCGTATTGCGGCTCAACACCCGAAATCATCGCACCCGTGACTTGGCCATTAGCAGCTAACATACCCTGTAATTGGGTATAAGGGGCAACAGCCATGACTTGCGGATTTTTTTTGGCAAACTCAGCTAATTTTTGCCAATCATGAAACGGTTCACGTGAATTAATCGTAGCGTGAGGTATCATGCCTAAAATGCGATTTTTAAGTTCTCTATCAAAGCCGTTCATTACCGATAACACAGTAATTAATACAGCAACTCCCAACATCAGACCTATAATTGATGTTAATGAGATAAACGAAATAAAATGATTACGGCGCTTGGCACGTGTATAACGTAATCCAATCAGTAGCGAAACGGGCTTGAACATGGTAAAACTTTGACCATACTATGGGGGACGGCGCGATTATCGCTGATTTATGGCTTTAGTGCCTCGTTGTTGATACAGTTTCTGTACCAAAACCACAAAACTATGGCAAAAATGCCTTTATATCGCTAAATTACACTTATCCAAATGCAAAAAATGGCAAGAATGCCTTGTGAGTTAAAAATCATGATTAAAACAAATGCAGATAGCCCATTCGAAAGACGCTTACTTAACCGTGTTGATTCTACCTTGTCTTTGCATTATCAGGCGATTAGCAGTACCGATGCTTTAAAAGACCCTTATGATGGAAATTTTTCGCTGCCACGTTACTTTACCTTATTTGCCGAAATCGAACAGGTAGACAGCGTACAACGCAGCCAAATGCAGCTTTTAGAGCGTGAAAATGAACGTTTACATGGTTTGTTTCAGGCAGTTAATTTAAAGCTAGAATTATTAACAGGTGCGATTTACGATGGTTTAGCTAAATTACTGTCTCCTATTCCACAACAAGTCAATTTAAGTGAGAGTGGCTTGTCGTTTCATGCCGCCGAAGCGATTACACCGGGTACACATTTACATTTGGCCATTAGCCATTTAGAGCATCATTACCATATTGCGGCAACGGCGCGTGTGGTGTATTGCGAAGATGAAGATTTAGAAGGTTTTAGAACAGGCGTATATTTTATTAATATTAACCCGAGTGACCGCGCCCGTTTATCACAAGATATTGTACGCAAACAACAAGAGCAAGAAGTGCTTAAACCTTTTGTAAATCCTGAAGAATAGAGGCTAACCCCTGTAATTTAGATTATATTCGACTTCGACTCCGCTCAGTCAACAGAGCAAGCTCCCTGAGCGAAGTCGAAGGGTTTGTTAAAACGAGAACTATCCTTACATTACGCCCCACCCCATGAATCACGCAAACTCACCGTTTTGTTAAACACTAACTTACCGTCAACACAATCTTTTAAGTCAGCTACAAAATAACCTTCACGCTCAAACTGAAAACGATCTTCGGGTTGTGCTGTGGCTAAACTCGGCTCAACAATCGCTTGTGTGACTTTAAACGCATCAGGGTTAATACAATCTAAAAAGCTTTCACCAGACTCTGGGTCGGCTTGCGTAAATAGACGGTCATACAAACGAATTTCGGCAGGTACGCCCAAAGTTGCCGACACCCATTGAATCACGCCTTTGACTTTACGACCTTCGGGGTTTTTACCCAAGGTATTTAAGTCGGCACTACAACGTAACTCAACAATCTCGCCAGCGTCGTTTTTAATCACTTCATCGCACTTAATCACATAACTATGACGCA
>DDBM01000172.1 GCA_002333125.1 Moraxellaceae bacterium UBA2032
CTTTGTGTGCGCCCGTGTGATTGAGGTCTTCGCGCTTTAAGTAAATTTGCGCCCCACCTAATTCACGACTCCAACGCTCTGCATGATATAACGGCGATGGACGGCCAACATAAAAAGCTAAATCTTTATCAAAATCGGCTCTAAATTGTGGGTCATCTTTTAGACGTGCATAGAGTTTTTCGAGGTCTAATAAGGCCGCCATTAAGGTTTCGGACACAAAACGGCCACCGTGTACGCCAAAATGACCCCGCGCATCAGGAAAATTACTAAAGTTAATTGCCGTCATGCTGCATTGACTCCTGCCATAAAGGCTTGTAATAACGTAAATTCTTTAATGCCCTTGCTGGCTTCTACACCACCACTGACATCGACTGCATAAGGTTTGGTAAAGTGAATCGCTTCGGTTACATTTTCGGGGGTTAAACCACCTGCCAAAATTAAGGCTTTATNNGCAATTTTGGCAAGAATATCACTATCTGGCTCCATTCTGAGGGCTTTTATCCAAGGCACACCAAATTGCTGACAATATTCATTAGTTTCATCACCATGAAATTGCAACAAGCTCAGTGGCACTTGCGCCAAAACGCTTTGCACCTCTTGAGGAGTTGCATCAACAAACAATCCCACGGTGCTTACAAAAGGCGGTAATTGCGCCACAATGTTTTGCACCGTTTGCGCACTGACTGCACGCGGACTGGGCGCATAAAACACAAACCCTAAGGCATCTGCCCCTAAAGCAATGGCATCTAAGGCATCAGCAACACGAGTTATGCCACAAATTTTTACGCGGGTACGATAGGACAAGGCTTATTCTACTTTCAAAAAGGCAATGAGCATGGGATTTTAACAAAGCAGGCCATAATTGCTAGAGTCAATCGTTAAACTTGTTGGACACTTTTAAGAATAACACTTACACGATACGAATAAATCCCTTCACGATACCCATATAATTCAAGTTAAAATGGTTACTACAATGCCAATCAAGCCTTTTTGTAGAGAAAACACCTTATGCTGTGGCTAAAAGCTTTTCATGTGATTGCGGTTATTTGTTGGTTTGCTGGCTTGTTTTATTTGCCGCGTTTGTTTGTCTATCACGCACAAGCCAACGATAAAGAAAGCATTGAACGCTTTAAAATTATGGAGCGTAAGCTGTATAGGGGCATCATGTGGCCATCTATGGTGTTTACGATTGCTTTGGGAATAGCAATGATTGTTAAAGCACCTGATTATCATTTGGCGCAACATTGGTTACATGCAAAATTAGCGTTGGTGACTTTGCTAGTTATTTATCATTTTTTTTGTGGTTATTATCGTGAGCAATTTGCGAATGATAACAATCAAAAAAGCCATGTTTTTTATCGAGTGTTTAATGAGTTACCCGTTTTGTTATTATTTGCGATTGTGATTTTGGTGATGGTTAAGCCGTTTTAATTGACGTAAAAAACCCGCCAATCACGGGTTTTGTGCCTTAACTTATGCTTATTTTTTTGAGCATCGCCATAAAATTACGTTTTAACTTATAATTGACGCTTAACTCCGCCACATAATCACTAAATGCCAATGTTTGCTTTTGTTGCTTTAAAATGTTGCCTACTTTTAATACCAGTTTAAAAGCCTCTTCATAAGCTTGGTTATTGGTTTGTGGTACAAGCTGATTAACATGTTTTTTATACAACGCTAACGCAAAACTTGGCGCGTATTGACTCACTACATCGGCCAACTTAATGCCCATTGCCTTAGAAAACTCACCTTTTTGACTATAAGCCATTGCTAATTCTAAATCATTTTCCCATAACGCAATGTCTATTAATAAATCAACGTAGGTACTAACAGAATGCCATACTGTTTTTTTTGGCTGTTTAACTTGATGCTCTATCAAGGCTAATGCACGTTGCCGTTGTCCCAGCCAATCATCAAACTGACTGCTTACCTCTTTTAGAGTTTGATATTTAGCAAGTGACGGCCGTTCTTCAAAGGCCAACCACGCCAAACAAATCGCCTTTGCTTGTTGTTTGGTTTTAAGATAATGTGCGATTAAATAGTCTCGTAAACTTCCATCAGTATCACGATAAAAACGATAAAAGCCCTGCTCTGCCCATGCAATCGCTTGTTCTGGCAAATTAGCCTGCTCATAACACTTAGCAATTGCTAAATAATCCCCTGCATAATTAAGCGTTTGACTTTTAATGCTCACTAACTTATCCATGTTATTTTCAGACTCGGCAAGCTCTTCCATCATCGCTTGTAAGGTATGATTTTTATCATAACAGACGATATTCTTTGTGCTAAATACTTTACCAAAAGCCGCCAACAATTCTTGATTAGGCAAGACCTTACTTTCACTTGATGTATTTTCGTTGGGTTTGCGAGTATTTAGATAATGTTGCCATGCTTGCTCAACTAGTTTTGTGTAATGTGCGCATCCTTGTACGCCTAATGCCTGCTGATAGTTTGTTAAAATATCATCAAACCATTGCCTATCACACTCAATTTGATAGTTAAATAATTTTTCTGCCAATGCGATTGGCTCAGGTTTAACTATCAGTGCCGCTTGGCAGTGTAACTCTGCCAGCGTAGTAAACTGCTCATCTAATTCTAA
>DDBM01000110.1:0-1874 GCA_002333125.1 Moraxellaceae bacterium UBA2032
GATTATCAAGCCGAAAACTTAGCAGGCAAAGACGCTCAGTTTAAAATCAATGTTAAAAAAGTTGTTAAACCAACATTGCCCGAATTAAATGCCGAGTTTTTAACTGCATTTGGTGTAAAAGATGGTGACGTTGAGCAGTTCCGTGGCGATGTGCGCAAAAACATGGAGCGTGAATTGCGTAATGCGATTCGTGCCAAAGTAAAAGCTTCTGTGTTTGAAGCCTTAGTAAATGCCAATGCCTTAGAAGTGCCTAAAGCCTTAGTTGCCGATGAAATTACGCGTCAACGTGAACAAGCCTTAAAACAATTTGGTGGTGCTTCTGCACAAATCAAACCAGAAATGTTACCTGATGACTTATTTGCCGATAACGCAAAACGTTCGGTAGCCTTAGGTTTATTGGTTTCTGCTATTATTGAGAAAAACGAAGTTAAAGTTGATGCTGACCGCGTGCGTGCTTTAGTAGACGAAGTGGCTCAATCTTACGAAGAACCAGAACAAGTAGTTCAGTGGTACTACAGCAATAAAGAGCAAATGGCACAAGTACAATCTGCGGTATTAGAAGACCAAGTGGTTGATTTGATTTTGGCAGCAGCACAGCTTTCTGACAAAGCCATTGGTTATGAAGAATTATTACGCCCTCAGCAATAATTTTACATAACTGATAAAAGCCTCCTTTTTGGAGGCTTTTTGTTTGTTGTATCGTAAGTCGCAGGCTAATTTGCTAGATTAGTACGCTGTTTTCTGTTAAAAATCATCTTTGCAATTTAAAAAAATCTACCTTAAAGCAGCTAGATTAAAATTTACGCAGTTAGCATTTGTTTGTTCACATTGCACATATTGTTAGTATATTGATATTCGCAAAATGTGTGTGTATGCAGTCTAATGCGTAAGTCCTATAAATAAGCGCACAATTTTTAAAGAGATAATTAACCATGATGCCAACAATTAATAGTGGCCTTGTGCCAATGGTCGTCGAGCAGTCCTCCCGTGGTGAGCGCGCTTATGATATTTATTCTAGATTATTAAAAGAACGCGTTATTTTTTTGGTGGGTGAAGTGGAAGACCATATGTCTAACCTCATCGTTGCCCAGTTGTTATTTTTAGAATCCGAAAACCCCGATAAAGACATTCATTTATATATTAATTCACCTGGTGGTTCGGTTACGGCAGGTATGGCAATTTATGACACCATGCAGTTTATCAAGCCAGATGTCAGTACCATTTGCATTGGTCAGGCGTGTTCAATGGGGTCGTTTTTGTTGACCGCAGGAGCCAAAGGTAAACGTTATTGCTTGCCTAATTCACGGGTCATGATTCATCAGCCTTTGGGTGGTTTTAGAGGTCANNAGAGATAACTTTATGGGTGCCGAAGATGCTCAAAAATATGGCCTAATTGATGCCGTTTTAGAAAAGCGGATTGTATAACAAACACCCGCTTTATTGAGGAAATAAGATGAGTGACGAACGTAAAAGCCGCAATGAAAAACTGTTGTTTTGTTCATTTTGCGGTAAAAGTCAGCATGAAGTAACTAAACTAATTGCAGGGCCTTCGGTTTATATTTGCAATGAATGTGTTGATTTATGCAATGACATTATGGCGCAAGAGCCAGAAGAAGCCGCAGAAGCATCTAAACAAAAGTTAAAAGATGCACTACCTGTTCCGCATGACATCAAAAAAACTTTAGATGATTATGTGATTGGCCAAGAAAAAGCCAAAAAAGTCTTAGCGGTAGCGGTATATAACCACTATAAACGTTTACAGGCAGGGGCTAAAAAAGCCATCAATAATAAAAAGACCACCGAAGTCGAATTGGCTAAAAGTAATATTTTGCTTATTGGCCCTACAGGTTCGGGTAAAACATTATTGGCCGAAA
>DDBM01000110.1:1972-5519 GCA_002333125.1 Moraxellaceae bacterium UBA2032
AATCGTTCCGAAAAAAGCGGCATCGGTTTTAATGCCACGGTACGTAGCCCAGAAGAAACGCGCAATGCAGGTGAGATTTTTAAAGAAGTAGAACCAGAAGATTTAATTAAATTTGGTTTGATTCCTGAGTTAATTGGCCGTTTACCTGTCATTGCCTCGTTAGAAGAATTAAGTGAAGATGCTTTAATTCAAATTTTAACTGAGCCTAAAAATGCCCTTACCAAGCAATATCAAAAACTATTTGATATGGAAGGTGTAGGCTTAGAGTTTAGAGCCGACTCGTTAACGGCAACTGCCAAAAAAGCGATGGAACGCAAAACAGGTGCGCGTGGTTTACGTTCTATTTTAGAAAATGTTTTGTTAGAAACGATGTACGATTTGCCGTCTATTGAAGGTGTTGCTAAAGTGGTTATTGAAGAAAAAACCATTACCGAAGCAAAAAAACCGTTACTTGTTTATAAAAAAGATGAAGCAGCAGAAGCTAAAGAGGAGTTAAAAGCCTCGTAGTTTTGCCAGCAACTCCCTCTGTCACGGAGGGAGTTTTCTTTAATAACCAAAATAAGTCTGCTTATTTTCCTCTTTTCAGTCCTTTCCCCTTGTAATTTAGCAAATCCCCCCTAAAACAGTATAAATACCAAGTCAAAACTTAGGACTTACGCATTGCGTCGCAATTGGTGCGTTTTGCGAGCATAAAACCATTCAATGTGGTGAATGTGAGCAATAGCCGCGTAAGTCTTCGATTGTATACAGCTGCTTTTACCGCCGTTGTGGGAGAATTTTTATGTACGAGCCAGAATTGCTTGATTTACCGTTGTTACCGTTGCGTGATGTGGTGGTGTATCCACACATGGTCATTCCTTTGTTTGTGGGTAGAGATAANNGTGGCGCAAAAAGATGCCGCAGATGATGACCCAAATCAAACAGGTTTATATACCGTAGGTACGGTTGCCACTATTTTGCAGTTATTAAAATTGCCTGATGGTACAGTTAAAGTATTGGTAGAAGGCCAACGTCGCGCCTTAGTAGATGAAATTGTTGATACAGGCCGTTTTTTATTGGCAACGGTGAAAGAATATCGTAATGAGGCTTTAGAACCGTTAGAGGTTGAAGGCTTGTCCCGTTCTTTGTTGGCAGAATTTGAGCAATACGTTAAACAAGCTAAAAAAGTTACCCCCGAAGTCTTAACCTCGGTTCAGGCCATTAAAGAGCCTTATCGTTTAAGCGATACCATTGCCGCTCATTTGTCACTCAAACTCGAAGAAAAACAAGAAATTTTAGAAATTCTTGATTTAGAACAGCGTGTGGAGCATTTGTTAGGTGTCATGGACTCCGAAGTCGATTTACTCAAAGTCGAAAAGCGTATTCGTGGCCGTGTCAAAAAACAAATGGAAAAAACCCAACGCGAATATTATTTGAATGAGCAAATCAAAGCGATTCATAAAGAGTTGGGTGATTTAGGTGAAAATGGCGGTAGCGCAGAAAACGAATTTGCCGAGTTAGAACACCGTGTAGAAAAAGCAGGCTTACCTATTGAGGCGCGTAAAAAAGTCGATAGCGAACTAAAAAAATTACGCATGATGCCGCCTATGTCTGCCGAATCAACGGTGGTTCGTAGTTATGTTGAGTGGATGCTGAGTGTTCCTTGGAAAAAACGTAGTCGTATTGGCATTGATTTAAAATTAGCACGTCAAATTTTAGATGCTGACCATTATGGTTTAGAAGAAGTCAAAGAGCGGGTTTTAGAATTTTTGGCGGTGCAGTCACGCGTTAAAAAACTACAAGGCCCTGTGTTATGTTTGGTGGGCCCACCGGGTGTGGGTAAAACCTCTTTAGGACAGTCTATTGCTAAAGCCACTAAACGCGAATTTGTGCGTATGGCGTTGGGTGGTGTGCGAGATGAGTCCGAAATTCGTGGCCATCGCCGTACGTATATTGGCTCCATGCCTGGTAAACTCATTCAGCGTTTGGCCAAAGTAGGGGTTAAAAACCCACTATTTTTGTTAGATGAAATCGATAAAATGGGTGCAGATAGTCGTGGTGATCCAGCCTCTGCCTTGTTAGAGGTGTTAGATGCCGAACAAAATCAACATTTTAATGACCATTATTTAGATGTTGATTATGACCTCTCGGAAGTCATGTTTTTGTGTACCGCTAACTCAATGGATATTCCTGCACCGTTATTAGACCGTATGGAAGTGATTCGCCTACCCGGTTATACCGAAGCAGAAAAGGTCAATATCGCGCAAAAATATCTTGTGCCTAAACAAATTCAATTAGCAGGTTTAAAAGCTAAAGAGCTTGTGGTCGAAGAAAGTGCGATTCGTGAATTGGTACGTCGTTATACCCGCGAAGCAGGTGTGCGTAACTTAGAGCGAGAAGTATCTAAAATTTGCCGTAAAGTGGTTAAAGAGGCGGTGTTAGGTGAGTCTAGTGCTGCAACCGTTGTCGTCACCGCAAATAACTTAGAACATTATTGTGGTGTGTATAAGTTTAGTTTTGGCAAAGCCGAAGAAAAAGACCAAATTGGTCAAGTAACAGGTTTGGCATGGACATCGGTTGGTGGAGAGCTGCTTACTATTGAGGCCGTTGCAACAACAGGCAAAGGCCGTTTTACCATGACAGGTAAATTAGGCGATGTGATGCAAGAGTCGATTAAAGCAGCAGTAACGGTGGTGCGTTCACGTTCTAAAATGTTAGGCATTAGCCCTGAGTTTCACGAAACCCAAGACTTGCATATTCACATTCCCGAAGGGGCTACACCTAAAGATGGGCCTAGTGCAGGTATAGGTATGTGTACCGCGATTGTCTCGGTATTAACGGGTATTCCTGTGCGTGCCGATGTAGCAATGACAGGCGAAATCACCTTGCGTGGCCAAGTGTTGCCTATTGGTGGCTTAAAAGAAAAGTTGTTGGCAGCGCATCGTGGTGGAATTAAAACGGTATTGATTCCCGAAGAAAATGCCCGCGATTTAAAGGAAATCCCCGACAACATTAAAGCCGATTTAACCATTAAAACCGTTAAATGGATTGATGAAGTGTTGGCGATTGCTTTAGCAACACAACCTATCCCCTTAGCTGATGACGTGGTGGGTGTAAATAGCTTAGTTAAAAATGCGGACGATGCTGAGGATAAAGAGCGTATCAGCACTCATTAACTTTATTTTTGTGGTACAAAAGGCGCATACTTATTTGCAAAGTATGCGCTTTTTTTATGATTTTATTGAGTAGGACAGGTTTACATGACAACCAACAAAATAGAGCAAATCACTCGTTTAGCTAAAACCAGTGCTGCTTTTATGAAAAATGTGGCACAGCGTAGTATTAATAAAGAAAACTATCTTCTATCAGACAAAACTGACAACGAAGTTATTTTGCAAGATGGCATTATGTCGGTTAAATATTATCCACCTTTAACCTGTGATATGTTGGTACTAGAAAGTGGCCAGTCGTTATATGTACGCCGTCGTCGTTTTGCCATTCCATTGGTCATGGTGCCACCCCTAGGCGTGTTTGCGTGGATTTTTGATTTATTAGCCGACCGTAGTTT
>DDBM01000110.1:5556-12962 GCA_002333125.1 Moraxellaceae bacterium UBA2032
CCCGAAGATGACAAAATTGCCAACTTAATTAGCATTGCTAGCCCTATAGATATGCACAAGGCGAACCCCATCACAGGGCCTATGAGTCAGTTATTATCCATGCCTGCGAGTTTTATTAAAAATAAAACAGGTTTTAGATTAGACGAAATGGGAAATAACAAGTTTCATGTGGACGGTAAAACCCTGTCTTGGTTATTTAAGATGACCAACCCATTAGGCGTGCTTTCAAGTTATGTCGAGCTGATTCGTAATTTGGCAGATGATGATTATGTGGCGCGTTATATGACCATGAATGAATGGTTTACTAATATGCCCGATTACCCCGGTGCAACCGTACAAGATATGATGCGTAAAATGGGTTTATATAATCGTATGGCCAAAGGTAAACTTAAAATTGGTAATCGAGTCGCTAATTTTGCCTCGATTAAAAGTAATATTTTAGCTTTTGCAGGCGACAACGACAAAATTGTGAGTATTGCAGGTGCGCGCGCCATTATGAGTATTGTTGGCTCTACCGATAAAACTTTTCATATCGTACCTGGTGGCCATGCAGGCGTGTTTACAGGCAGTAAAGCGGTACATACCACATGGTCAATTTCTAAAGATTGGTTACAGCTTCGTTCTAAAGCCTATCCACGTCCTGTTAGCAAGCCCAAAGCAGAGTAAATACATGAGTAGTAAAAATATTCGCCCTTTTGATGGGGTAATGCCTGTAGTCGCGCAAAGTGCGTTTGTTGATGATGCAGCAGTNNGAAGGTTCTAACATTCAAGATTTTGCTATGTTACACGTGACTCATAAGCGACCTGTTGACCCTTTAGGTGCGCCCTTAGTGATTGGCAAACACGTAACTATTGGTCATCATGTGACTTTACATGGTTGTACNNAGTTTAGTGCCACCCAATAAACGCTTAGAGTCGGGCTATTTATATTTGGGTAATCCTGTCAAAAAAGTACGACCCTTAACCGATGAAGAAAAAGCCTACTTTAAATATTCTGCCGAGCATTATATGAGGTTGGCGGTAAAGCATAAGGCGGGGGTTTAATATCTACGCTCAAAAATAGGCTTCGACCCTTCGGCTCAGAGCTAGCCAAGCTCAGCCAACGCAAAGTCGAAGAATGCTCCCTGAGCGGAGTCGAAGGGAAAAATAACCAAATATCAATAGAATTTATTAACTATAGGATATTTAGATGGACTCTTTAACAATGAGCCATAGTTTTGATACATTGGTTGTAAGTATTGCTGATACAAGCCACTATTTTCAACAACAAGCACAAAAACAGGTGAATGTTGCGCTTACCTTACGCAACTGGCTAATTGGTGCGTACTTGGTTGAATATGAGCAACACGGGCAAGATAAAGCGAAATATGGCGAAAAGCTGCTATCAAAACTGGCGGCTACCTTGCGTCAACAAAGCATAAAAGGCTTGAGTGAAACGAACTTAAAATTATTTAGGCAGTTTTATATGGCCTATCCGCAAATTGGTCAGACACTGTCTGACCAATTGCCCATGATGCTACAAAGCGGTATTAACATATTGCAATCAACATCAATCAGCACACAAAGACCGCCTACTGAGTGGCAAATAAATGTCTTTGACTTGATAAATCGCCTGAGCTTCTCGCATATCATCGAATTACTCAAAGCGGACTTACCACTTAAACGCTTTTTTTACGAAAGCCAAGCGATACAAAACAATTGGTCAGTACGTGAATTACAACGCGCTATGAACTGTATGTTGTTTGAGCGTATAGGCTTGAGTACCGACAAAGCGGCTGTTGTGCAAAAACACGCACAAGGCACAGGATTAACGGCAGAAGACGTGTTTCGGAATCCGTATATGCTGGAGTTTTTGGGCTTATCCGAAAAAACAGAATATAGTGAATCTGACCTTGAGCAAGCGATTATTGACCATCTACAAAGTTTTTTACTGGAAATGGGCAAAGGTTTTTGTTTTGAAGCACGACAAAAGCGTATTACGTTTGGTAATACCCATTACCGTATAGACTTAGTGTTTTATCACCGTATTCTTAAATGTCATGTACTGGTTGATTTAAAGCTAGGTGAGTTTGACCATGCGGATGCTGGGCAAATGAATGTGTATCTCAATTATTACCAAGAAAACGAAATGAATGAGGGTGATAATCCTCCCGTTGGCCTTATTCTTTGTGCCAGCAAAAATGCTCAATTAGTAAAATATGCAACGGCAGGAATGGCTCAACAACTTTTTGTGTCTCAATACCTTATACATTTACCCAGTGAAGCCGAACTTACGCAATTTATTCAAAATGAACATCTAGCATAATTAAGTGCTATCAAGAGGACTATTTTATTTATGGATACCCTAACCGCATTACTCACACGCACCTCACAAGGCGCATTAATTGAGCCTGCTCCCTCAGTGGATGCTTTAAACATAGCTTTTCAAACGGCATTACGCGCTCCCGATCATCGATTATTACGCCCGTGGCGTTATTTGGTTATTGAGGGGGAGGCACGTGCGCGTTTAGCGGAGTGTTTTTTGCAAGCGGCTTTGCAAGATAATCCTAATTTAAGTGACGTAGAGCAACAACGCTTACTCAAGATGCCTTTACGCGCTCCGATGCTCATTGTGGCAATTACCGCCACTAAAGAAGACCCTAAAGTACCATTAGTTGAGCAAACGCTAAGTACAGGTGCAGCTATTCAAAACTTATTATTAGCATTACATGTACAAGGTTTTGGTAGTATGTGGCGTACAGGTTGGGTAGTAGAGCATTCATTGATTAAGCAAGCTTTAGCGGTACAACCCCAAGAAAATATTGCAGGTTTTATTTATGTAGGCACACCCGCAACGCCTGCTAAAACACCAAACCTATTAAATGTGAGTGATTTTGTTAATAACTGGCAGGGCTAATATATGGCGATGACGCATGAGCAATCTATGCAATTTTTGCAAGACTTTTTATATGAGAACTTACCATTAACCAAAGCAATGCAAGTACAAGTGGCAGCTTATGATGGCGAGAGTTTGGTTTTAACAGCCCCATTACACTGTAATCGTAACGACAAAGAAACCGCTTTTGCGGGCAGTATTAGCAGTTTGGCAACCGTTTGTGGTTGGGGCTTATGGATGCTGTGGGCAAAAGATAATTATGATGAGTGTCAAGTTGCAGTGTCTCATGGGGATATTCAATATAAAAAGCCTATTACTACCGATTTTTGGGCAAAAGCCATATTGCCTGATGCCGATATATTAGCCCACATCCAAAAAACCTTAAGTCATAAAGGTAAAGTACGCGCTCAAACATATATTGCTGTGGGTGATGACCATCAAGTCGGAGCTAGTCAGCTTGCCGAATATGCCCTATGGCGTAAAACAGCCTAACAATTATCCCTTCGACTCCGCTCAGGGAACGTTGTGTGTTGGCTGAGCGGAGTCGAAGCCAGCACATAATCAATCCTAGTTAAACAAATAAATCTAGATTGTACGCTAGACAGTGCAGCTAACATACTCTAAGGTATGCACATACTACAGAGTATGTTGAAAATATGCGTGACAAACTAATTGCCTTGCTTAAACAATTAAGCCTACATCAAGACGTACACCAAATTACCGCCGAAGCCTTAGCGCAAGCGGCACATATTCCGCTACAAACCGTGTTGCAAACATTGGGTTCTGTCCAAAATTATCCTGCCTTAATTGCCTTTGAGCAGCCAAACATTACTCGTGAGCGTATCTTGTCTGCCGCAATGACCGTATTTGCCCAAAAGGGTTGGCAAAAAACTTCTTTAGACGAAGTAGCTGCCGCCGCAGGAATGACCAAAGGTGCAATTTATTGGCATTTTCGTAATAAAAATGATTTGTTTTTTGCCTTATTAGATGCGCGTTTACAACGTGATACCTCGCCAGTAAAAGCCGAAATTCAAGAGGCAATCGCTTTAGGTCAGCGTGGTGAGCCTATGCAAGCGGTTGCTCAGTTGTTTGCACAAGTATGGGCGCGTAGTGCAACTGACCATCAATGGACACGCCTGTATTTAGAAGTCATGAGTCAAGCCCAAGAACCCGAAATCGCGCAACGCCTAGAAAGCTTGTATAGCCATATTTGGCATTTATCAGGTGAATTTGTGGCGGTGATGCAAGCAGGCGGCTTAACGCGTAGCGACATTCCCCAACAAGATTTGGCCATGTTATGGTGTGTTATGTTTGATGGTGTGACGGCCACCGCCATTGCTAATCCACAATTAGACGTACAGCAGCTCTCACAAAAATTTATTCCTATTTTATGGCACGGACTCGCCCCTAAAAACACCCAAGGTGATACATCATGTTAAAAAATGCGTTTAGGTTAACGGTATTAGCAGCCGCTATTTTGGTTGGTGCTTGCGGCCAAGAAGCCCAAAATAAAACTGCGCCTGTTGTTGCTGCTCCTGCCAGTTTAGAGCTGTCGGCCTCAGATGTGATGCAAGCCACCGAACAATCACTACAAAACATGGTTGCTATTACAGGACAATTACAAGCCTATAATTACACCACAGTACAATCCGAGATTAATGCCAGCGTCGCTAAAGTATTAGTACGCGAGGGTGAAACGGTCAAAAAAGGCCAAGTTATTGTACAACTAGCCACGCAAGATGCTGACTCGCGGTTACGTCAAGCCGAAGCTGCCTTAGCGTCTGCCAAAGCCGAATCTATTTTGGCAAATGCGATTAAAGAGCGTAACGAACAACTCCATAAAGATAACTATATTTCGGATATTGATTATAAACGCGGTTTGGCCGAAGCTGCCGCCCGTGCCGAAAATGTCAAAGCACAAATGTCATTAGTTGAAATAGCGCGTAAAGGTTTAAGCAATACGGTACTTATAGCACCAATGAACGGCATTGTATCAAAGCGTTATGTTCAAGTAGGGCAAGTCGTGGCCATGAATAGCCCTTTACTAGATATTGTTGATTTAAGCCAATTAGAGTTAGTTGCTACTATTACGCCACAACACGTTGCGGCTTTAAAAGTAGGCCAAGAGGTTGAGTTTAACGTACAGGGTTTTAGTCAACAATTTACAGGCACAGTGAGTCGTATTAACCCTGTGGCCGATGCAGGCACACGCGCTGTGACGTTTTATGCCAGTGTTAATAATGCTCAGTCATTATTAAAGTCAGGTTTGTTTGTGCAAGGTAATTTAGCTTTGGGCAGATCCGAGCAAGGTTTGGTAGTACCGCTAGTGGCGGTACGTTATGACGAAAATAAACAAGCCTATTTATGGCTTGTTGAGCAACAAAAATTAGTTAAACGGCCAATTGTACTGGGTATGCAAGATGCCAAGTCAGGCTTAGTGTTAATAAGCCAAGGCATACAAGCGGGTGATAAAATCGTGTTAGCCCAATTAAACCCCCAAGCGGCCAATATGGCCGTGAAAATGGCGGAGTAAGCATTATGTGGCTCACACGTATTAGTGTACAAAACCCCGTTTTTGCCGCCATGATGATGTTTGCACTCATGGTATTAGGTTTATTTGCTTATAAAGATGTGGGTGTTGAAGAGTTTCCCAATGTCGAATTTCCTTTTGTGATTGTTTATACCAGTTACCCTGGTGCATCGCCCGAAGTGGTTGAGTCTGATATTACCCGTAAAGTAGAAGACACCGTCAACACCATTTCTGGTGTAAAAAAGGTCATTTCTACCTCTTACGAAGGTCGCTCTTTTGTAGCGATTGAATTTTATTTAAATGTACCCGTCACGGTGGCGGTACAAGATGTACGCGACAAAATTGCGGTACTCAAAACTACCTTTAGAGACGAAATTAAAGACCCAATTGTTGAGCGTTACAACCCCGGTTCGGTACCTGTATTGTCGTTAGCGTTTACCTCTAGCACTTTACCCATGAGAGAGTTAAGCACCTTTATTGACCAAAAAATCAGTAAGCGTCTCCAAACGGTATCGGGTGTGGGTAAAGTAGAAATTTTAGGGGCAGTTAAACGTGAAGTGCGTATTTATCTAAAGCCTCAAGCTCTGCAAGCCTACAGTGTGGGCGTTGATGAAGTGCTGCGTGTGTTACAAGCCGAAAATTCAGAATTACCCTCAGGGACAATTAAATCAGGCAATCAAGAACAAGTCGTACAAATCAAAGGTCGCTTAGCGCAGCCCGAACAATTTAAACGCTTAATTGTAGCGCGTCGTGCAGGTGTGCCGATTTATTTAGAGCAAGTGGCTAATGTGGTTGATGGTGAGCAAGATTTAGAATCTGCTTCGCTCATTAATGGTCAAGCGGCGGTTTCTTTAGATGTGATTAAAAGCTCAGGCGCAAACGTGATTGATGTTGTCAACAAAGCCAAAGAGGTCTTAGACGAAATCCGTCAGCAATTACCCGCAGGCGTGAGCATGACCGTCGTGGCCGACAGCTCAAAATCAATACGAGCCTCTTTAAATGACGTTAAAAAGACCTTGTTAGAAGGCGCGGCCTTAGCGATTTTAATCGTTTTATTATTTTTAGGATCATGGCGTAGTACTGTTATTACGGGCTTAACCTTACCTATTTCTTTATTAGGAACGGTGTTTGCGCTGTATTATTTTGGCTTTACTATAAATATGATGACCCTCATGGCCTTGTCGCTGTGTATTGGGTTATTGGTAGATGATGCTATTGTGGTGCGTGAAAACATTGTGCGTCATGCGGCAATGGGCAAAAGCCATTATCAAGCCGCCTTAGATGGCACCAACGAAATTGGCCTTGCGGTATTAGCTACCACCTTAACCATTATTGCGGTGTTTTTACCCGTTGCCTTTATGGGTGGCATTATTGGACGATTCTTTTATCAATTTGGTGTCACAGTAAGCTCGGCAGTTTTATTGTCGATGTTTGTTAGTTTTACCCTCGACCCAATGTTGTCCTCTGTTTGGCCAGACAAACATAAACATGGTGAGCGGCGTACAGGTTTTGGCGGCTTTTTAGATAAGTTTTCGGATTTTTTAGAGTGGTTAGGTGATATTTATAGCCGTTTGATTGCATGGGCATTACGTCATCGCCGTATTACTTTAGGTATTGCCTTTGCCAGTTTAATTGGCGCGTTTGCCTTGTCGGGCATGATTGGTAAAGAGTTTGTACCAGAACCAGATTTAAGTGAAATAGGCGTTCGTTTTGAAACGGCAGAGGACTCTTCTTTAGATTACACCCTCAGCAAAGTTCATCAAGCCGAAGCCATTATGCGTACCTATCCCGAAGTCATTAGCACTTATGCCACGGTCAATACCAGTGGCAGTGCAGGGCGTAACAAAGCCAGTATTAGGGTCTTACTCAAGCCCAAAGACCAACGTAAATTAGGTCAAAAACAACTCATTAGTGTGTTTAGGCAACGTTTAAATCAAATAGCAGGTATTACCCTTAATTCGGTTTCAGCGGCCAAAGAGTCGGTGTCGGGTGGACAAAAGC
>DDBM01000138.1 GCA_002333125.1 Moraxellaceae bacterium UBA2032
TAGCGATAATTTTAATGCACACGTTGAAAAGTGGACATTATTCTTTACAAAGAAAATTATCTAACTACTAGTACACGCCCTAATTGACGTTTTATTTCACGTCATTATTGACGCATATCCATATACGCATCAAAAGTGACGTATAATCCTGACAACAATTAAAGCCCAACCGATAATTATAACAAAAGCTCTAAACAATTGCAAAATACTGCACTAAAAGTTAGGCTATGTAAAGTTCATTTAATCAAAATCATAAGGACATGAATCTTGACCACCGACTTAACATTATTACAGCAAGTTTCTGTAAAAATTCGTGTAAAACACTACAGCATTCGCACCGAAGAAGCCTACTTAGGCTGGATAAAACGTTTTATATTTTTTCATAATAAACAACATCCAAGACAGTTAAGAGCGCAACATATAGAACAATTTTTAAGCTATTTAGCTGTCGAGAAAAACGTCTCTGCATCTACACAAAATCAAGCGTTATCAGCTATCTCATTTTTGTATAAAGACGTTTTAGCAATGGATATACCCGAACTAGAAAACGTTAGCCGTGCTAAAAAACCGCAAAAACTACCTGTAGTACTCACTCAATACGAAGTTAAATGTTTACTTGCTCAATTAGACGGCACTGTTTGGCTTATTGCGTCGTTATTATATGGCAGCGGTATGCGTTTGTTAGAGTGTCTTCGCTTACGCGTTAAAGATGTTGATCTTAATAAAAATCAAATTATTATTCGTGATGGTAAGGGTCAAAAAGACCGCATCACCATGCTACCTCAATCATTAGTAAAACCTTTAGCCACCCACTTAGAAAAAGTCAAACTGTTACATACACAAGCTCTAGCAAACAATTACGGCACTGTTTATCTTCCTAATGCTTTAGCTAAAAAGTATCCTTTTGCTAATACAGAGTGGGCTTGGCAGTATGTTTTTCCTGCAAAACATGCGAGTATCGACCCACGTTCTGACACCAACCAACGACACCATGTGAACGAGCAAGTCATTCAACGTGCGATAAAAATGGCTATTGTGGCCGCTAACATCGCTAAACCTGCTAGTTGTCATTCGTTGCGGCATTCGTTTGCGACTCATTTACTAGAAAGTGGTTATGATATTCGTACGATTCAAGAGTTACTGGGACATCAAGATGTACAAACGACGATGATTTACACCCATGTATTAAATAAGGGCGGCAAAGGGGTTATTAGTCCGCTTGATAATGTTTGATTTTTATAGGGTATTTATATGAAAACATTTTTTTCGTTAATTGACCAACTTAACGAGACATCTAACAATAGCGAAGATATTAAAGCCGAAATATGGCGTACGTATGGTGCTAATAAAGCGGTTTTAGCCTTAGATATGAGTGGCTTTTCGTCCACAGTACGGCGCGAGGGAATTATTTCTTATTTAGCCAAAATCCGAAAAATGCAGCTTTTAACACAGCCTTTAATTACTCAGCATCAAGGCGAAATTATTAAGTATGAAGCTGACAATTTATTAGCTATTTTTGATGATTGTCACATGGCACTTGATGCCGCAATCGCTATCAATAAAGCCTGTTTGGATACAGGCGTGAGTATCGGTTTGGATTATGGCCAAATTTTAATGATTAAAGAGCAAGACTGTTATGGCGATACCGTCAATGTAGCTTTTAAGCTCGGCGAAGATATCGCTCAAAAAAATGAAATACTAATAACAACCAATATTAAACAACGCCTTAGTAATAGCAACGATATTGAGTTGATAGAGCAGCATATTTCAATTTCTGGCTTAACTTTTGTGGCGTATCAGGTAAACGTTAAGTAATTGCTTCACTGCCTACAAAATCTAATTGCCGCCATGCTTCATATACCGCCACCGCGACGGTGTTAGATAAGTTTAAGCTACGCCCTTCTTTCATGGGTAATTTAACAAACTGCGTATTAATTAAGGCTAATTCTGCTCTGACTTCTTCATTTAAGCCACTGGTTTCATTGCCAAATAACAATACATCGTTAGCTTGATATTTAATGCTAAATGAGCTTTGTGTGCCTTTGGTGCTAAATGCCAAAACACGCTCAGGGTTAATAAAGGCCACACAATCAGCCCATGACTCATGCACATGAACTCGCGCCCATTCGTGATAATCTAAACCTGCTCGTCTTAATTTACTATCTTCTAACTCAAAAGCAAGTGGTTTAATCAAGTGCAAAATTGCGCCTGTATTGGCACATAAACGAATAATATTGCCTGTATTACCTGCAATTTCGGGTCTAAACAACACCACATTTAGCATAAAAAAATATTCTCAAAAATAAATTAGGTTTGTGTCAACTTTTTGGCTTGCTGAGCGTTTTATTAAACAAGCAGCGTTAATTTAACCTAACGATGATAAATTAATTTAAAAGCAGATGCGATTTTTTTAGCAATAACTGAGGAGAGGTTTAATGAGCGATATAATAAAATTAAGGCTTGATGATGATTTATCATGATAGCTCAAACGCCAACGCTTAGCTTTGGTCAAGCACACCCATTATTAGTAAAGCCTATGTCCAACCATCGTCCTCAACCCATATCTATAGACCAATGGCTTAAAGATATTGGTCGCCGTGCCTTAGTGATGACTAATATTGCCTTACGTCATCATGAGGTGAGTCAAGATATTGTACAAGATAGCTTACTAGCGTTTATTAGCCGTTATGCCGATAAGCCTAATACTGAATGGACACCGCTCTTTTATACCATTTTGCGTAGTCAAATAATGGACTACAAAAGAAAACAAGCGCGACGTGGTAAATGGCTAACGTGGTTTAGCTCTAGTCGTGATAATGACGATGACGCAGAAGACCCAATGGCTCAAATTATCACTGAGACAGATCAAAACCCCGAAACCTTATTGGCACGAGCAAATGATATTAGTACGGTACAGCACATATTAAGCCAATTACCCAATAGGCAGCAGGAAGCTTTTTTATATCGCGCATGGGAAGGCTTGGATATTAAAACCACAGCAGAGATTATGGGGTGTAGCGAAAGCAGCGTTAAAACGCACTATACCCGCGCCCTACAGGCATTGCGTCACGGCTTACAGGAGCCAATATAATGAATACTCAAAAAACAAAGCTTATTGATGAGAATACACTCGCGAATCAGGTGTGCCATAGTTTAGACACCCAAAGCCAACAGCCCTCAAGTTTTGACAATACCTTGGCATTACTGGCACAACAGGCTAAACAAGCGAGGCAACAGGCTATAACCCAAAAGAACAGTCAAAAACATTGGTTGTGGTTTGGTGGCAGTTTGGCCATGGCCGCTTGCGTGGCAATGATTACCCTTACACCACTTAAGCCTAGCAATACCATAGCACCGCCAATCCATTACACTGCCAGTCAAGACAGCACTGTGCCTAGTGTTGACCCCCAATTATTAGAAGATATGGATATGCTCATGGTTTTAGGTGAAGACAGTTAGGCTTCGACTACGCTCAACCATCAACAAATTCACCCTGAGCCTGTCGAATGGCAATACGCTACTATATTAAACGGACAAAGATGATGAAATTATATGTATTAGTAATTGGTTTATTAGTTGCCAACATAAGTTGGGCTGAGGGGACATCTTGGCAGAGTTTACCTGCAAGTAGTCAACAAACTTTAAGTCAGCTTAAAGACTCTTGGGATACTTTACCGCCAAACAAACAAGATAAGTTTGCACAACACGCCACACAGTGGGAAAAAATGTCGCCTAAAGAACGTGCAGAAGCTCAACGGCGTATTGAACATTGGCAATCGCTTTCACCTCAAAAACGTCAAGCGATGCTAAAGCGTTATGAGGATTTCAAGCAGCTCTCTCCAGAAGAAAAAGCAAAAATAAAACGTAAGTGGCAATGGTTTAAAGACTTGTCTCCACAAGAAAAAGACAAATTACGCCAACAATGGCAGTCTTTATCAAGTGAAGAAAAAGCTGCGCTTAAAGCCAAAATGCGTGATGCTGCACCTACAGAGCGTGGTCAACTGCGGCGTGAGTTTTTAAATAAGCATAATTAGCCGCTAAAAACACACTCATTTACGCAAATTTTGATGTGACGATTTTATTTTAGCCTTATTAACCCGTAGAATTGCCACCATAATTGCAATCTACTGGAAAGATAATGAATCGAAAAAATCGTCCTTATGACATTATTTTATTAGGCGCAACAGGATTTACAGGCCAACTCACCGCCGATTATTTATTAAAACAAAACACGCCCATTAAATTAGCACTTGCAGGGCGTGATGCACAAAAACTAGAACAAGTACGCGAATCTTTATTAGCCGATAACCCCAATGCGGCAATACCTGATTTATTAGTTGCCGATAGCCATAATATGGCAAGCCTAAAACAATTATGCACTCAAACTAAAGTTGTGATTAGCACCGTGGGCCCTTATATGGTTCATGGCGAAGATTTGGTGACCGCGTGTATTACCCAAGGCTGTGATTATGTTGACCTTACTGGTGAGCCGCAATTTGTAAGCAAGATGCAACAAAAATATGGCGCAGATGCCATTAAAGCAGGCGTTAAAATTGTTAATTGTTGTGGTTTTGACAGCATTCCGCATGATTTGGGCGTATTTTTTACGCTACAAAGTTTAGAGAAAAAATTAGGTTTAGAAGTCTTGCAACAATCCAGTGTGGCAGTTGAAGGTTTTGTGCGTGGTCATGGTGATATTTCTGGTGGCACATGGCATTCGGCAATTAATGCCATGCCACAATGGCAAGACTTTATTAAAGAGCGACGTTTGCAATATAAACAACAGCTTGATGGCCGTGAAATTTGTCTTATCGAAAAACCGACGATTCGTAAATTAAAAGATGGCTGGGCAGCNNAAAGGCCGCGAATGGTTAGCCAAACAACGCCCATCAGGTACTGGCCCTGCACCTGAAGATAGAGCGCGTCATTGGTTTAATGTAGAGTTTGTGGCTAGTGTACAAACACCACAGCAACAAAATGTGACACTGCGTACTTTAGTGAGTGGTGGCGACCCAGGTTATGACGAAACAGCCAAAATGCTAGCCGAAAGCGCGTTGTGCTTATTACACGATAGAACGCAATTACCACCACACTTTGGCATTGTAACGCCTGCCGAAGCGATGGGCGATGTACTGATTAAGCGTTTACAAGTTGCAGGCATGAGTTTTGAGGTTAAGTAGTCAACGTTTAGCGAGTAAATACGTGGCTTTTTGCTCGCTATTCATTAAAAACTCAAGGACTGACCGTACGCACTAAACGCGCATAATACATAGAACCTTTATAACTAGCTGACTCGCTGCCATCTCTAAAGTTGATAGCCCATGCGCTAGTCGTACCATTAGCCACACTATCTGCCGTCCAATAATAGCCATTTTGAGTGTTGGCAAAGTATTGCGCGTCAATTGCAGGGCTAAACGTACCATAATTAATAATTGAGTCTAACTCTGCTTTATTTGGTAATCGCCAATCTTGATAACCACAGAGCTTTTGGGTATTAACTTGTTTAATCAAAGTATCGGTATTTTGACCGCTTTTTGACTCACCAATGTCACCACCATTGGTTAAATAATTGGTGCTGTACCACGCATAGGTTTTGGTTGCCTCTTGTGTGCCGCCATCGGTGGTTTTAGCTTCCCACATTAAGCCTGTAACATTATCTTGAACGCATGCCCAAGCAGTTGCATTACTGGCTACTGTTTGCCCTGCGGTGCTTATTTTACTAAGGTCAAAACTCGCAACACCTGCACCCGTTTTGCTAATTTGTGTACTGGCTATTAAATAATCACGCCCTACGTCGGCATCCTGATTTAAACCCGCAAAACTTAATAAATTAGCTTGGCTACAGTCATTAAACCATGTGGTGTTATTGGCACACTTGGTAATGCCTGTATCGTTAAGATTGCTTAAAGTTGTCAGCACTAAAGCAGGTGTTTTAACAACGAGTACCGTACTTGGAGTAGCCAAGCCCTCTTTATCTTTGACTACTAGCTTTAAGGCATAATCAGTTTGGGCTTTTAAACCCGTCAAGGTAGTTTGAGTGGCATTTCCAAAAAATTTTAGTTGTGCTGCGCTAGGCGTAAAATCTGTTGTTCCTTCATTAAGATATAACTCATAAACCAAAACTGAGCTAGCTGTTGTGTCATCCGTTGCTGTTTTCCATGTTGCGGCAATCGTTTGGTAATTAGTGGCTTTTACTGTATTAAAGGCCACATTTTGAGGAGCTGTATTGGTAGGCGTAGGGTTACCGCCACCATTATTAGTCACCGCTTGTGTGGTAAATGGCACTAAGGCACTGATGGTTGCTAAACCTTGTGCATCTTTTACCACTAATTTAGCCACATAGCTGGTTTGAGCTTTTAAGCCCGTTAAGGTAGTTGATGTAACATTTTTAGCGGTAAATTTTTGAGTGGCTGCGCTTGGCTCAAACGTAGTATTACCTTCGATTAAATGCAACTCATAATCAAGCTGATTACTTGCTGTTGTATCATCGGTGGCGGTATTCCATGACAATGCGACCGTGGTTTGTGTAGGGGTTACACTTTTAAAAGAGACATTATTAGGTGCTTGATTGCCTGTATTGGGTGTAGATGGGTTAGCTGAGCCACCATTATTAGTATTTGATGTTGTACCTGAGTCACCGCCCCCACCACCACACGCGGCTAAAGCGCAAGTCATCGCTATGGTTAAATATTTTAAAGAGCAATTATTATTTTTAGATGATACAACACAAGCCAACATAAGAATTATCCTTAGATATTATGCGTAAGTCCGATTGGATTGATTATAGATTTTAAGAAACAAGATAGATTATACGTTAGCAAGTTGCGTTGTGAGAACTATTTCTCTGTACACGACAAAAAAATATTTTAAGTTGAAAAGGCCGTAGGTAGCCGCCATTCAAGGCATCACGATTTAACGACCAAGAAAAAAAGTGAAGCCATGAAACTGAATGACGGC
>DDBM01000112.1 GCA_002333125.1 Moraxellaceae bacterium UBA2032
AGTCAAATTGAGAATTGCTGTGGTAAATATAGCCAGCCTCCCCCTTAAAATCACACTTTTTTCATTCAGAGTTCACGCTAAGTTTTATTGATGCTTTACACTACCTCTTAGGACTTACGCGGTTATCGCTTATTTGTTCACACTTCGGCATTTTTAATGCCTTTGTGTTCACAAAACGCGCCCATGAAGGTGAAATGCGTAAGTCCTGACCCAAGCACTGAGGTATGGTTTATGACAACGCAACATCATTTTTTATACGAATGCCAACAACGCATACAGCCGTGGTTAGAATCTTTTTTAAATCAACAAAATGATTTAGCACAAAATCTGTCGGCCTCGATGCGTTATGCAGTATTAAATGGCGGCAAACGGGTACGCCCTGCCTTAGCCTATGGCGCGTGTTTGGCTTGTGGTGGCACATTAGCAGATGCCGATGCTGCCGCAGGTGCAGTTGAATTAGTGCATTGTTATTCTTTAGTCCATGACGATTTACCCTGTATGGATGATGACGATTTACGCCGTGGTGTGCCAACTTGTCATAAAGCTTTTGACGAGGCCACAGCCCTACTAGCAGGCGATACTCTCCAAGCCCTTGCCTTTGTTGCTTTAACTAGTAATCATTTAGATAGCACGCAACAAATTAAACAAGTACAAAAATTGGCATTAGCAAGTAGCGACATGGCCGTGGGTCAAGCCCTTGATTTGGCAGGCGAAGGCCAACAATTAANNGCCAGTGTGTTAATGGGTGCAATGGCCGCAGGATGCACCGACAAAAACACCTTAGATGCCTTAGAAACCTTTGCCAACAAACTAGGTTTAGCCTTTCAGGTGCATGATGATGTGTTAGATGTGATTGGCGATACCCAAAAATTAGGCAAAAATGCAGGCGCAGACGCACAACTTAATAAAGCCACTTATCCTGCGCTATTGGGTTTAGCGCAAGCTCAACAGTTAGCGGTACAATTGCACGATGATGCCGTTTTTGCCATAAAACCGTTAGGCTGTAGAACAAATGCGCTGATTTGGTTAGCAGATTTTCTCGTAGCACGCGACCATTGAGCTATAATCCCTCTAATAATTTTTGATAGTTAGCAATAATGTTTAATCATATTCCTTTAACTTGCCCCAATACCCCCTTACTTGACCAAGCAAGCCAGCCAGATGCTTTGCGTCAATTACCTATTAGCGTTTTGCCCGCTTTAGCGCGTGAAGTACGCGAGTATTTATTATGGTGTACAGGCCAAACAGGTGGCCATTTTGGGGCAGGTTTAGGCGTAGTAGAACTCACGATTGCCTTGCATTATGTGTATCAAACGCCTTTTGACCGTGTCATTTGGGATGTGGGTCATCAAGCCTATCCGCACAAAATTTTAACAGGTCGCAAAGAGCAAATGCTCACAATTCGTCAAAAAGACGGCTTAGCTGCTTTTCCTAATCGTGCCGAATCAGAGTATGACACCTTTGGCGTGGGTCACTCCTCGACCTCTATTTCTGCTGCATTGGGCATGAGCTTGGCGGCGCGTCATCAAGGCATTGACCGCAAGGTCGTGGCCGTGATTGGCGACGGAGCAATGACCGCAGGCATGGCGTTTGAAGCCTTGCACGATGCCGCTCATAACAAAGCCGATATGCTGGTGGTGCTAAACGACAATCAAATGTCGATTTCGCCTAATGTGGGTGGTTTATCTAATTATTTGGCGCAAATTTGGTCAAGCAAACAATATATGGCTTTGCGTGAAGAAGGCAAAAAAGTGTTAGCGACCATGCCCGTTGCATGGAACTTTGCACGACGCACCGAAGAAAGTATGAAGCACCTCACCGCCTCTACAGGTACACTTTTTGAGGCGATTGGTTTTAATACCATCGGGCCAATTGATGGCCATGACGTGATTGAATTAGTTCACGTATTACGTAATTTACGCGAAGCCAAAGGCCCACAATTACTGCATATTTATACCACTAAAGGCAAAGGTTTTGCTCCTGCCGAAGCTGACCCCATTGGTTATCATGCCATTACCAAAATTGCCCCTGCGGTAGAGCGCGGCCAAACGCCTGCGCTTAAAAAGCCCAAATACTCCGAAGTTTTTGGACAATGGCTTTGTGATATGGCGGTGGCCGATAGCCGTTTAATTGGCATTACCCCTGCGATGTGCGAAGGCTCAGGCATGGTGCGTTTTGCTCAAGAGTTTGCGTCACGCTTTTATGATGTGGCCATTGCCGAACAACACGCCGTTACATTGGCGGCAGGTATGGCGTGTGAAGGCTTAAAGCCCGTTGTTGCTATTTACTCTACTTTTTTGCAACGCGGTTATGACCAATTAGTCCATGATGTTGCCTTGCAAAATTTAGATGTCACTTTTGCGATAGATAGAGCTGGTTTAGTGGGCGAAGATGGGCCAACTCATGCAGGTGCTTATGATTACGCCTATATGCGTACCATTCCTAATATTGTTATTTGCGCCCCTGCGGACGAAAACGAATGCCGTCAATTATTGTACACCGCCTACTTACATCAAGGCTGCGCGGCGGTACGTTATCCACGTGGCACAGGTACGGGCGTGGCAATCGCCCCTAATATGACTGCTCTGCCTATTGGCAAAGGCGAAATCAAACGTCATGGCCAAAAAATAGCCATTTTGGCGTTTGGCAGTATGGTTGCCCCTAGTTTACAAGCCGCACAAGCCTTAAATGCCACGGTTGCTAATATGCGCTTTGTTAAACCTTTAGACGAGGCGTTAATTACCCATCTTGCAGCCGAACATGATTTATTAGTCACCGTAGAAGAACACGCCATCATGGGTGGTGCAGGAAGTGCTGTGAATGAGTTTGTCTTGGCACAAAACTTGGGCAATCAAGTGTTAAATTTAGGTATTCCCGATGCCTTTATAGAACACGCGACCCATAACGAAATGTTAAGCAGCTGTGGTTTAGATGCTCAGGGTATTGAGCAAGCTATTTTGGCGCGTTTAGCCACACCTAAAACAGCTTCATCATCCTTAAAAATGTGAATCAAAACACAAAACGCACTCAAAACTATAAACTTTTGTTTTATGGGTGCAAAATTTGCATTGCTCTTTTAGCCAGTGATGTCATTAAAACATCATCTTTTTAGGATAAGTATGAAACTTATCTTGCCCGCTAAAGGAGCTAAAACTTATGTTATACCGATTATCTACCTACCTAATGCTATTGTGCTTATGTAGTGTCTCTTTGCCATCATGGGCCAAAATATCCGATGCCGAAGCCGTTAATATGTCGGGCTTACAACGTATGTTAAGCCAACGCATTGCCAAAAGTTATTTAATGATTGGCCAAAAAGTGAGCGTTAAAGAGGCGCAACAACAACGCGAGATGAGTGTTGCGTTATTTGACAAAAATTTAATCACCCTAAAAGAATATGCCCCTACTCCCGAAATCAATCAGGGTTTAACTCAAGTAGAGTCTGTGTGGCTTGGCTATAAAAAGCGCGTATTAAGCACACCGCAACGTGAGGATGCCTTAACGGTTATTCGTCAAAGTGATGAAGTGCTAAAACTCAGCGAAGCCGTAGTTAAAATGATTCAAACCCACAGCAAAGTCTCGGCCGCGCGTTTGGTTAATATGTCGGGACGGCAACGTATGTTAAGTCAACGTATTGGCAAATTGTATCTTAGCAAAAGCTGGGGCTTGACTTACGATGGTTTAGAGCAAGATTTAACCACAGCCATTAATGACTACGAAAATGCCTTGCAAGAGTTAAGTGCGAGCAACCTTAACACCCCACAAATTACCGAGGGTCTAAGTAGCGTTAAACGTATTTGGAGTTTTTCTAAAGCAGGTTTTGCCCTGTCTGGCGAAAACTTGTATGTGCCGACAACTATTTGTAATACCACCGAAAACTTGCTCAAGCACATGCAAACCATTACCAAGCAATACGAAGTACAAATGCAGTTAGCAGATAACCAAAAAAATAAAGCCAATCTAAAAAGCTAAAATAATAGGGAAAAATATAGGGGCAACAAGGAGGTTGCTTCTATTTATCTAAATCTTAAAGTCTTTGCGTACCCCCCATAAGGGCAGCACAATACTCACAAATGCCACCCCATTAATTAATGCATTAATCCACAAACCAAAAATGCTCGAATAAATACTGTCGTAANNCAAGCATCACATACCATGATTTTTTAGTAGGATTATCAAACGACTGAGTCACCACTGCCCAAAACAATACCCCCCAACTCGCCACTGTAGGGCCAAATATACCCACCATAAATTGTAAAGCGTGTAAGTCTTGATTGGCATTAAGTGCTAAAGCCTGAGCCATGAGCCTAAAATAAGGCTGCACTAAGTCAAGTTGCACCACAAAAGGCAACATTAGACCACCAAAAACGTGTGCTAGTGCTATAAATTGCAGCCAATATTTAACGCTTAGTAAGAATCTGTTAGGCATCATGTATCTCATATAATTAAAGGCTAAGCGCAATTCATCCTAATGCATATTATCAGATTATTTTTTCACTTTATCTGCAAAAATTTACTGTTTTTAACCAAGTATTATAATTCTAACGATGAGACAACGATTTTAGTTTGGGTCATGCCCTGTGATGTTAATATTTTGCCATAAAATTTTATTTATTAGTGATTACGATATTGTTTTGTATAGTTCACAAAGTATACAAATTAAATTATAGTTAGCCTAGTAACACAATCACTTAACATTTAACTCAAACTTTAGGATGATATTTGAAAACCATTCGTCAAATTCGTTTAGTGCAAATCAGCTATCAATTTTTTGTGTTTAGCAGTCTATTTATTGCAAGCATATTTATTGGGACTATTTTAGAGTTTTATGTTTTAGATAAACATTTAGGCAACAAATTAAGTTATATATTTTTGTTCAACTTGAGTCTTAGTGCCTTGTTATGGATGATTGTAAAACGCTTACGCTGTCCCGTGTGTCGTAATGTATTTGTAGGAAAGGAATCACCCGAACTATTTACACGTAAATGCAGACATTGTGGCCGTA
>DDBM01000049.1 GCA_002333125.1 Moraxellaceae bacterium UBA2032
TGAGCTACATAGCCAACGCTCTGTACAACAGAGGCGCGTATTTTCTTAGTCCTGCTGCTACTTGTCAAGCATTAAAACCAAAAATTCACTTATCAAATTCAATATCGCGCAAAAATTGAGCCATATCCTTCAAATACTTACCTTGGTCTAGGTGTAAAATATGATTACCCGGAAACCAATGTAATCGACACCTATCCCAATGCTCCCATAATAAGCGGCTATGTTTAGGAGGAGCGAGTCTATCACCTGCACCACTAATAATCATAAGCCGTTCTTTAGACAGTTTGGGAGCGTATGTTAACGGGCATTGCACCGACAAAGTATGACGCGCTTCGTGAATATTAATCCCTGCCAGTCTAAGCCCTGTTTTTACTAATGGGGCAACAGGAAACCACTCATACAACAAATCAACCAAGCTCACCACAGGTACATTAGGCATGGCAAACTGTAGCCTGTCTTCTACCGCTGCCAAAATAGCACTGGTATAACCGCCTAAAGAAATACCCGTGACACCCATTTTTTGTACACCTGTACTTTCTAAATAATCCATAAACAATCTAAAGTCGTAAACCGACTGAGCCACTGCCTCGTTAATATGCAAAATGCCATGCGCAAAATAACCATAACCACCAAAGGGTTCGGTGGGTGCTTTACGTCTACCATGAAACGGCAAGGTATATAACAAAATGTCATAACCTTGTTTATAAAACCACGGCAAAGCTAACCACTTGCTATTAAACCAGTAAGGATCAGCCATAAAACCATGAATCATACAAATCGTTGGGCGAGGTTTGTCGCCATGTCGCCAATGTTGTGCCCATGCCGTACTGTTATGTTTGAGTTTGGCATAAGCTTCTCGTTTTTTGGGGTTAACTGCAACAAAGGGACTTTCAAATGATAATAACTCACATACTCCACCATCTGTAGGTTTGTAATCCATTACCCCTGCAGGATGTTTATTAACGGTTACTTTTTCGGTAGGCTTTTTAAAAAACTGGGCTGGGTCGTGTGTTTCACCTAATTTTTGATAAAAAAACCGATCAGCATAATCCTCAGCTAGTTGTTTGGGGGATAAAGTAAAAGGTAAACAACAAACACTTGCTAAAGAAGCCATGGCGGTACGTAAACCAATATCAAGCGCGGCTGTTCCCTCTACCATCATTTGTGTTTTAAAGTCTAAATAAAAATCATCAGGAAATTTATGAAAACTCGGCTCTAAAGAATTCCACCATGGCTGTTGAGGCAAAAAATTGCGTGATTGATTATAGGTTTGATTAGCCACCCGTGACACGATAGAACTTAACTTTGCCATACTCAAAACCCAATTTGTTGGACGATAGTACGGTAAAATAGCGTTAATTATAAATATTGACAATCTTTTTTAGCCATTTACGCCGAGTTAATATATAACGCTCACCATATTTGTCTTATATCTATCGACCTAAAATCCGTTACAATTCATCCAAAATCAATCGCTAAATACCTCGCTATACACGCAGGTAGATTTAAATTTAGGGCTTTTTGCGACAATGACAACATCAACGACCGCTTTGCTACTCTCTGATTTAACGCTTCCTACCCATACGGGCGACCGTAAAACATGGGCTAACTTAACCGGTTCTGGCTTAGGTTTAGCCATTGCTGAAGCCGCACAAACATGGTCAGGGCTAATGCTGTTAGTCACCGCAGACAGCCAACAAGCCACGCGCCTAGAAGAAGAAATCCGTTTTTTTACCAATGAACAGCTCGCTATTTTTCATTTTCCTGATTGGGAAACCCTACCTTACGACCAACTTTCGCCGCATCAAGACATTACCTCCGAGCGTTTACGCATTTTGGCGATGTTACCTACGCTTAGCAAAGGCTTAGTAATAACCACAATCGCCACCCTTGCCCAACGTCTTGCACCACCGTCTTGGTTATCGGCACAAAGTTTTAGCTTAAAATGTGGTCAAAAGTTTGACCTAGATGCCACACGCCAACGTTTAGAAACCGTCGGCTATCGTGCAGTAGAAACAGTCTATGAACACGGCGAATATGCAGTACGCGGCAGCCTAATGGATATTTATCCTATGGGAGCGGATGCACCAGTCAGGATTGAGCTGTTTGATGACGAAATTGATAGCCTACGTTTATTTAGCCCCGAAAACCAACGCACCACACAAACTATTACACAATTAGAATTATTACCTGCGCGTGAATTTCCTTTTGATAAAAGTGCAATTCGCTTATTTAAAGATAATTGGGCAAGCGCGTTTAGCCACAGTGACCCCAAAAAATGTTCATTATATAAAGATGTCAGCCAAGGTTTAGCAGCCGCAGGGATAGAATATTATTTACCGTTATTTTTTGAACAACACGCCACCCTCTTTGATTATTTACCTCAAAAAACCTTAGTTGCTTTAGCGGCAGACAGTCAAAAACAACTTGAACATTTTTGGTTGGAATTAAGTGGGCGTTATGAAGAGCGTCGCCATGATAATTATTTACCCATTTTGCCGCCCGATAAATTGTTTTTACGTCAAAATGAGTTATTTGCGGCCGTTAATAACTTTGCCCGTTTAACGCTAAATCAACACCCCGAAGACGTTAAAGCAGGCGTAAGTCTTTTTGATTTTACAGTGCCCCCAAGTTTGCCAATTGACTCACGCAGCGACACCCCTTTAACCGCACTCAACAACTATTTACTAAGCAAAAAACAGCGCGTGTTATTGTGTGCCGAAAGCGCAGGTCGCCGCGAAAGTTTGCTTGCCCTACTACAAAAAGCAAATTTAACACCTACTTTAGTCAATAATTGGGCAGAGTTTTTAAATAGTGACGCAGCGTTTGCGCTGACCATTGCGCCTTTAGAACAGGGTTTATGTTTAGCAGACTTAAGCGTTATTGCCGAAAGCCAATTGTTTGGCCAACGCGTCATGCAACGCCGTCGCCGTAAAGCCACCAGTGGTGAAGGTTCAGCCGAATTAGCGATTCGCAGTTTAAGCGAGCTTAATATTGGCGTACCTGTGGTGCATATTGATTATGGTGTTGGCCGTTATCAAGGCTTAATGACGCTTGATATAGATGGTCAAACCCAAGAGTTTTTACAACTTATCTATGCCGACAGTGCCAAATTATATGTGCCTGTTGCCAACTTACACTTAATCGCCCGTTATTCTGGCTCAGAAGACTCCTCTGCCCCTTTACACAAGTTAGGCACAGAGCAATGGCAAAAAGCCCGTAAAAAAGCCGCCGAACAAGTGTACGATGTCGCTGCCGAGTTACTCAGCATTGGGGCGCGTCGTGCCGCTAAAGCAGGATATGCTTTTGCCTTTGATGAACACGAATACGATAAATTTAGTGCAGGTTTTGC
>DDBM01000013.1 GCA_002333125.1 Moraxellaceae bacterium UBA2032
TGAGTGTGAAATGGGACAAAATTATAAATTGAACTAGGTCTTGTATTGATTTTGTCCTTTTTATCTATAGTATGCTCAAAATCTAATCATTCAGTCTATGCAATCAGAACCACAAAAAGGCTTGTTTATGAGTTCCAGCAAAGAAATCCAAATTATTAAAAAAGATAATCGCTTGATTGAAGCAAAGTATAAATTATCTATTCATCAACAAAGGGTTTTATATACTTTGCTTGATATAATTCATACAACAGATGAAGACTTTAAGCATTACAAAATAAATATAGGCGATATTGCTAGAAAATTTGAGCTAGAAACAAGCCAGTATTTGTACTCACAAATGCAAGAGGCTATCAGTGACCTAGTGACGAAAAAAATTACATTTAATGATGGTGATGATACCGTAGTTATGGCGTGGCTTTCCTATGCGAGATACCGCAAAGGTCAAGGCAATGTCGAGATTAGTTTTCACAAAGACTTAAAGCCGTATTTATTACAATTAAAAAGCCATTTTACACAGTACCAGCTTTCGGCAGTTGCTCAATTCAAATCGTCTTATTCTGTGCGATTTTATGAGCTATTAAAAATGTATGAATATCTAGGAAAAGGCGGGCAATTTTACCGAGAGTTTACTATAAAAGAACTCCGAGATTATATGCAGATTGAAAAAGGTATATATGAAAACTTCAAAGATTTTCGTATTAGAGTTATTGAACCTTCATTAAAAGAAATAACCAATTTTTCAGATATAAAAATAGTACAAGTTGACTATATGAAAACAGGGCGCGCCGTTTCAGATGTAAGAATAACGGCAGAGCCAAAAAATCAGATGATGCTTGATATTCGAGAGGAGCAAATGGAATTAGAGCTTGCCAACGAGGGAGAGAAAAACAAAGAACCGAGCGAGGCAATACAAGCCCTTGTCGCGCTTGGTGTTTCAGAGGACACGGCGAAAAAATGGGCGCGTAAATTTGGCAAGGGGCGCGTGTTGCAGAATGTCGCCTATACCCTTGCTATGAAAGAGGCGGGGCAAGTGAAAAACCCGATTTTGTACCTTTCAAAAGCACTAGAGGAAGACTACGGGAAAGGGTGGGAAGCTCAGAAAAATAAGCAAAAAGAAGCCGTACAAAAAGCCAAAATTGAGGCAAAAACAAAAGAGCAGGAAGACGAGCAAAGGCTAGAGCGCGGACGCAAGGAGCGAGAAGAAATACTCGCCAAGTTTTCAGCTTTGAGCGATACCGAAAAAGAAGCCTTACGCGATATGTACGCAAAAACCTTAAAAGGTGGAGTTATGTTTGAGAATTGGAAAAAGGCGGGCAACGAACCCGAGAGAAAAGGCTTATTCTTGGCTGCGTTCCCGATATACCTCAAACAAAACGGATTGATTTAGTATCCTTTGCTTTGCGCTTGGGGTGCGCCCCTTGCAACCATTTGAGATGTTCCGCGACAAGAGCGAATCGAAACTAAGGACGAGAGCAGAGGGACGACCAACGGGAGGAGTGATGATAGAGGATATGGTATAGATTGTTCGGGTAATGATTAGAATGTAAGTTTTTGTTCTGTCTAGCTTTTTTAGTGGTTGTAGAATCAGCAAAAAAGCCCTTAAAATAGCCAACAAAGTGACCATTGTCGGGGGAGATAATAAAAAATGTATAGCCAACACGCTCATATTTATTATAGTGATTTACCGCTCATTCGTGGCTTGAGTCGGGAAGAGGATGAGGCAAAAAAATTGATTCATTCGGCATTTGAATCCGTTGATGATATGACCTCAAAAGCAACTTTATTAGATGAGTTGTACGACGAGTCAGAATATGGATGGATAGACCCGTACGACAGCAATCCTTTTATATTTACAACGTACCACGAAAGCCCGAATTTTTGGATTTTTGATTGGTTAATTGATGGATTGGCTCAAAAACGGATTGATGAGATAAAAACAGGAAAATATATTTTTTCTAGTCATTATCTTTTGAAAAAATATCCCCTAGCCGTGTATTTTGGCAATGGTGGGGAAAAACTATTTTTTTCAGATAATCTTTGTGGTGACATTCCTATATTATCCAGCTTTCAAAATTGGCTTGATAATATACAGCCTCTCACGAAAGAATCTTTCTTTGATTTAATTAGAGGCGGAACAGATAAAGCCTACAAAGAGTTTTATAATGAAGTACCACACAGAAGCGATGAACAAGCCCGCAAAGAATATGACAGGTCTTGGAATGCTCACGTTTTAGAAATGCAAGAAAGGGCAACAAATGACTGGAGGCGCGCAGGTTTTCCATATAATAATACTTTTGACGAATATATGCGCTTCAATGATTTACTTAATCCGATGATTGTTACATTCAATCAGCACAAAAACAGAAATCATCCCTATTTATCGACACGGTGGGCAACCCTGCTTAAAATGATTTTTGCCTATATGCGGCTTGATTTATTCGATAAAAAACATACTTACATCGTTGGGAGAACAGGAAGCGGGAAAACCGAATTATTAAAAAGTATTTTTCATTGCTTGGATAAAGAAAAAAAGGTAGTCATAGACCCTCACGGTGAATTTGCACGAGATATAAAAAACATTGAACAAAACGCCCGCTATGTGAATTTTGCAAAAAAACGTTTTGTCATAAACCCTTTTGATATTAACGATAAAAGCCCCGAAAATCGCGAACTTGTCGCGCAAGAAATCACAAACTTGATAGGCGAGCTTATAGAAGATTCGAGCCTTTCGCGCTTGATGGAAACTATTATTTTTCCCGTCATTTACACGATGCTAAAATTGCCTTATGCCGACCTTTCAATGCTTCGGGATATGTTGCACCCGACCGAGGGGCGCGAGAAGCTGGAAGCCCTCGCAACACGCGCAGAAGCACACCATAAAACGCTTTTCGCGGGATTACTTGCCGATACTTACGACAGTTCAAAAACAAGCATTTTCAACCGTTTACAATCTATTTTGAACTATAGAGCCGTTTTGCGTACCGTGTGCGGGCGTGATGACTTTGAGAGCGCAATGCAAGCAATGACGGGCAATAATAGCGAAAATGCACTTATTTTTTCGCTTCCTATACCCGACTTGGGGGAATCCGTCAGCCAAACCATAGGGCGCGTCCTGATGACGCGCTTGCAAGTGTGGGCAAGACGGCGAAACAACATACCAGAGCGAGACAGAACCCCCGTTTTTTTGTTCGTGGATGAGTTCCAAAACTTTTTGAGTCACGCAACAGCCCAAACGCTTGACCAGTTCGGGCGCAAGTTCGGCTTGAATATGATTTTAGCTCACCAACATATTGGGCAGATTACCAGCACCGAAATTAAAGGTTCTGTACTTGCTAACACCAAAATCAAAATAGCAGGCAAGAGCAACGACACCACACGGCAGGCACTCGCTAAAGAAATGGGCATTAGTGCCAGTGATTTAGACACCGTGGAAACGGGATATTTTTATATGAGCGGACACGGGGACACGTTCAAATTTTACAATGTA
>DDBM01000085.1 GCA_002333125.1 Moraxellaceae bacterium UBA2032
GCTCATATAGACCAACATCATTATGCCCGCGCTACTCAAGCCCAAAGCAATGACAATATGCTGTATTTAGCGGCCTTATTAACCAGTATTGCCTTGGCAAGTGTGAGTAACAGTGATGCAGGATTAGCCTTGGGTTTATCGACCCAAGCTATGATGATAGATAAACAATTAGGTTTTAGCCGTTTGCATGAGCGTGAGGCTGACCATATTGGGATGCAAACTTTAGTGGCCGCAGGGTTTAACCCTCAAGCAATGGCCGATTTTTTTGTAAAAATGGACAAACAAGCACGTGTGTTAGGTTTAATGCCAGAGTTTTTATTAACCCATCCATTAAGCCAAGAACGTATTGCCGATAGTACCTTACGCGCCCGACAATTGCCTAAAACGGGCGAATTAAACAGCCTTGATTATTTGTTAATTCGCACGCGCTTGTTGGCTATTATTAACAGTAAAGATATGGGCAATATTTCTCTTTTACAAAAGCAACTACAAGAGCAACCCAATAATCAGGTTAATCGACTGGCGTTAGTTTTTGCTTTGTTAAATGCCGACCAGTACCAAGCAGCGCGTGAAGAAGTTAAAATTTTACGGCAACAAGCACCACAGCGTATTGATTATGTGATTGCTCAAGCAGATATTGAGTTAGCCGATAATCAGCCAAAAACAGCATTAGAAATTTTACAACAAGCTTTATTGCTTAATCCGCACAACGATGCGCTACGTTTTTATGCCGCCAGTGCTGCTATAAAAAGCCAAGAATATCCACTGGCACTCACATGGCTTACGCCTTTATCTTTTGAGCGACCCGAAGACCCGTATGTGTGGCAAAAGCTCATCGAGGTTTATCAGGCACAAAAAGACGCTTTAAATTTACTAAGAGCGCGTGCCGAATATAGCTTTTTGTTGGGTGATATAGACAAAGCCCTTAAAGACCTTGAGCAAGCCAAAAAACTGGCTCAAAATAATTATCCTTTATTGGCTAAAATTAATGCCCGATTTTTGGCGTTGACTGAGCTAAAAGCTAATACTAAAAAGTTGCGTTAGGATGAGGGCTGTTGACTTTTGAGCAGCTGCCTATTTTTGACCGAATTTTGAGCATATTATGCTATTCTTCCCTCACTCTAGCTCTCTCCCAACGGGAGAGAGAACTCCCTCTCCTACGGGAGAGGGTTGGGGTGAGGGCTAATTCAAAACGATCTAGCTAAAAGCCAAAAACGGCACACTTTCACCTTGTACAACGGTTGCACCTGTTTCTATGATTGCAAAACCATCTGCCCACACAGCCGAAGACAACACGCCACTACTTTGATTAGTGTGTTTTTGCAGTCTTAAACCTTGCTCAGTCATAGCCAAACGAACTCGCAAATATTCACGCCGATTTTGGGATTTTTTGACTTCAAAATCACAAGCAACAGGAATGGCTTGAGGCATGACACCGTGTTTTTGTCCTTGACGATACGCCAAAAAGACACGCGCCAACAAATTAAAGGTCACAAATACCGACTGTGGATTACCTGGTAAGCCAATAAATGGGGTGGCAGCAATTGAGCCAAAAGCCAAAGGTTTGCCGGGTTTAATGGCTATTTTCCATAAGTCCAAATGGCCAATTTGGGTTATTGCCGCTTTGATATGGTCTTCTTCACCCACCGACACGCCGCCTGTGGTCATAATGACATCGGCTTGTTGCGCTGCCTGTGATAAGGTCGCAATGGTGTCTGGTAAATTATCGGCTATGACCCCACCATTAATTGCCTCGCAACCACACTGGGTTAATAAACTATGTAGCAAGACGCTATTACTGTTATAAATCTGCCCTATTTTTAAGGCTTGATTGGCGGCAACTAATTCGTCACCTGTNNAAAGCAGCAGGTGTAAGTTTTTGGCCTTGCTGTAAAATGGTGTCGCCTTGTTGAATATCTTGACCTTGTGGGCGAATATTGGCTTGCTCTTTTGGCCACACAAGCACTTTAACGCGACCATCTGCCAAAACTTCGCAGTTTTCTTGCATAACAACCGCGTTTGCCCCTTGGGGAATCACTGCACCTGTAAAAATCCTCGCTAGTGTACCTTGCTGTAACGTGTGGGGTTGACTGCCTGCGGCAATACGCTGACTAACCTCATAAATATCATCGGCTTGTTGCGCTTGAGTATGCAGCGCATAACCATCCATTGCCGAGTTAGCTTGGGGTGGCACATCCAAACTCGACACCACATCTTGAGCCAATATTCTGCCCAAAGCCTGTGTTAATAAAATATCTTCTACTTTAGGCAACACAGTACACGCCGCACGTTGTAACTGTGATAAGGCGGCATCAACACTTAATACACCCGTATTTGGGCAGCAATCATCACTCATTAATTACGACTCCCACAAGCCTCTGCTTTTTTAAGGTTTGCAACAAAATTACAAGGCCCTTGTTGGCTATCTAATTGTGGCGAAATAATATTAATCCATGCTGTTTTACAGGCATTGGTCGAACCGGGCATACAAAAAATTACGGTGTTGTTGGTCATACCTGCCAATGCACGAGATTGTAAGGTGCTAGTGCCAATTTCTATCATCGAAAAATGTCTAAATAATTCACCAAAACCTTCAACATGTTTATCAAACAACACGCTAACTGCTTCGGGTGTGCTGTCTCTGCCCGAAAAGCCTGTGCCGCCTGTAATTAAAATCGCTTGCACTTGTGAACTGGCAATCCATGCCGAAACGGTGGCGCGAATTTGATAAATATCGTCTTTGATAATCTGACGCTCTGCTAACTGATGCCCTGCACCTGTTAATGCGTCAATTAAATATTGGCCTGAGGTGTCGGTTTCTAGGCTGCGGGTATCGGATACCGTTAAGACGGCTATTTGTAAGGCAACAAATGGTTTTTCAAATTTACTGTGGCTCATATAAAAATCTCTCATTCAAATAGGGGGTGTATAAATTATCCGCCTGTCATATTCATAAAACGTACAATTTGCGGTTGGTCATCTAAATCAAAATGATGACGCTCAGGCTTTAACGGTAAGGCATTAAACAAGGTATCTATTAGCGGTTGGTCGTCATGTAAAAAGTTGCGTAATGGGGCTTTTAAATCGGCAGAATGTTCGTTACCCAAACACAATAATAATCGCCCTTCTACCGTCACACGCACTCGGTTACAAGTATCACAAAAATTATG
>DDBM01000074.1:0-2694 GCA_002333125.1 Moraxellaceae bacterium UBA2032
AAACCCAGCCAACACAATCTCAACTATTGGCAATTTGGCGATTATTTAGCGATTGGTGCAGGCGCACACGGAAAAATCACCACGCCCGAAGGTGTTTTTAGGTATCGTAAAACTCGTTTACCGAAAGATTATTTAGCTGCCACACCTCATCAACAAGCCCGAATTGGCTTAGAAAAAATCAAAACCGAAGATTTAACGTTTGAATTTATGATGAATGCCTTACGGCTAAAAAAAGGCGTGCCACAGAGCTACTTTACTGAGCGTACAGGTTTGCCGTTAAGTCATATTGAGGCTCAATTGCGGGAATGTGAGCAAAAAGGTTGGATTAGTCTACATAATCAACATATTGCGTGTACCGATTTAGGCTTTAATTACTTAAATGATGTCATCACATTTTTTTTGGCTTAATCCTTATCTATTGAAGCCCCCCCCACTTAGGTGGGGTAAACACAATATAGATAATATGTTTTGATAAGGTGAAAGCCAAACGCACGAAATTGTTTATTCTAAAAAGTCGTGTCGATATGCTTTAGGGCTTTTGGGGGACATCACCTTACGAAAGCCGATGTTTTGACTTTTGGGAGAAAATAATGAAACGTGTATTCAGCATCGGCCTAGTTGCCATGTTATCCACCAGCCAAGCAATGGCATGGGGTTTAGGTGAAATTGGCGGCAAGCTATTACAAAAAGGCGTAGAAAGTGCCGTAACAGGTAAAGCACCACAAACCACACCTACAGTTCAGCAAGAAGTCATCAATCAGACACTACAAAGTACCGATGCTGCAAATGCACAAAATCCTAATAGTGTTGAAGGTGTAGCCACGAATGTAGCGTCTGATGTCGCCTCAAACGCAGCAACAAACGCCTTGCAAAATAGTGGCGTTCCTGGCGCCGCGGCTATTGGCGGCGTCGCTGGTGGTTTAGTCAAAGGCTTTGGCGGTATGTTTAAGAAAAAGCCTGTTGAAGAACAAGCACCTACCACACCCGCTCAATAATCATACACCATGGAGTTTGGATAAGCCCCAAGCTCCATCGTCTTTCTTTACATAATACTCGTCCCATATCTGCCACACCTTTAAAATTTACATTTCAACGACTTTTTAAGCTGATTTACCCTCTGTTGACTGGTTAAAATGCTATTTTGTAGCCATTCTAGTTTTACTAATCTTTAGGGGTATTATTTTGAAACGTTTTACACTCATTCCAGCCACGCTCATTTCTTTATCATTGTCCTTTTCTGCCTCCGCTTTTGATTATCAAAGTGTTATTAACAAAGGTGTACAAGGTGCTGTCACAGGTGCAATTGAAGGCAAAAGTGGCAAAGAAATCCTCAAAGACACCAAAACCAATACCAGTCAAGAAGCGCAACAGCAAGTTCAACAACAAGCCGCTGAAATGGCAAAAACCGCTCCTACTGCGGATACGAATCCTATGGGTGCAATTGCTACTGATATTGCAGCACAGAAAGCGGCAGAAAAAGCAGGTGGCGGCACAACTGGTCAAGTTGCCAGTGACTTAGTCAAAGGGCTGAGTGGTGCTGCACAACAAAAAATGATGGGGCAGCCAGCCGCTCCCGTGGCTGAAGCAGCTCCCGTTGTGACACCTGCTCCCGTCGCTACGCCTGCAAAAACAACAAAAGCCACTAAAACCAGCAAGAAAAAAACACCTGCTAAAAAAAGCACAGTGACAAAAAAATAATCCTGTAGGGGCGGACTTATCCGCCCTTCTTGGTGCTGGGCGAATTGATTCGCCCTTACATCACACATTGACACGGAGTATCTATGTCTAAATATTTACCACTACTGTTAGGCAGTTTACTCACCTTTAGCACCCCTAGTTTTGCCGCTGAAAGTACCACTTCTCTCAGCCATCATCCTGCTGGCATCACCGTTTTATTATTATTTATTGCTGCCTACGTTTGCGTGATTTTAGAAGAAGTCACTCATATCAAAAAATCGCTGCCTGTGATGTTAGCGGCAGGATTAATTTGGATTGTTATTGCGATGAGCTGGACAGGCGAAGCGCACCTTGTTGAAGAAGCAGTCAAACATTATTTATTAGAATATGCCGAGTTATTATTATTTTTATTAGTCGCCATGACCTATGTCAACGCTATTACAGAACGGGGCATTTTTGATGCCTTACGCGTTTGGCTGATTGGTAAAGGCTTTAATTACCGTACCTTGTTTTGGCTAACTGGCTTTTGTGCGTTCTTTTTATCACCTGTCTTAGATAATTTAACTACTGCGTTGGTGTTATGCGCGGTACTCGTTGCAGTAGGCAAAGACAATCCCAAATTTATTAGCTTAGGCGCCATTAATATTGTCGTTGCCGCTANNATTAGCACTGAAACGCCCCCGACGACCAAAGAGCAATCACCACTCAAACGCGGCGCATGGATCGTCTTAGGTTTATTTATCTGTACCATTGTTTTAGCGGTTTCTTTTCATAGTTTTTTACATTTACCGCCATTTTTAGGCATGGTCACAGGCTTAGCGTTGCTCAAGTTTTATGGCTACTATCTAACCAAAACTCACCATAAAAATATAAACGACAAAGCACACTATGGGCAAATCGGGGATATAACGGCTTTTGATAGTTTCAAATTTGTTGCTCAAGCAGAATGGGACACTTTGTTGTTTTTCTTTGGTGTGATTATGTGCGTCGGAGGCTTAGGCTTTGTGGGTTATTTAG
>DDBM01000074.1:2707-3109 GCA_002333125.1 Moraxellaceae bacterium UBA2032
GCCGCAGGTGTGGCAATGATGGGGCAAGCCAAAGGCTATTATACTTTTTTTAGTCACTTACGCTGGACATGGGCGATTGCCTTAGGTTACGCACTCAGTATTGCCTGTCATTTTTGGTTAAATGCCTTGCTGTTCACAGGAGTCAGCCATTAAAACAATAAAGCCCCAATAATGGGGCTTTATCATCAACAATCTTTAAACGTTAAAACACAATACGTCGATGTGTTTTGGCAAACTCGTCTTCATCGTCGGCTTTTAATACGTCTTCTAAACGTTCAAGCAGCTTCACAAAATCACGGCCACGTAACGGCTTTGGTAACATAAACGGTGTTGGTGAGTTAGCAGGTATTTGTGTTGTGTAAGCAACGACAACGTGCCCAGCTTTAGCTTCTTTTAATGGCA